>JBJOOW010000501.1:0-5032 GCA_046051095.1 Bacteroidota bacterium
CACAAATTGATAAAGTAGTAGCTGTAGTGGGCGATAACATCATTTTGCGTTCGGAGGTAGAAGCACAATACCAGCAAATGGTATCGCAGGCACAGGGCGAAGAAATAGACCCTAACATGCGCTGTGTAATATTCGATAACCTGCTGCTGGAGCGTTTGTTTTTAGCACAGGCCGTATTGGATAGTGTTACCGTAGCACCCGAAGAAGTAGATAACGAGCTGGAGCGCCGTATAAAATACTTCATCTCAATTTTCGGTTCTAAAGAGAAGCTGGAAGAATACTACGGCAAATCGATTATAGAGCTGAAAGACGATTTTAAAGATGATATAGAAAAGCAATTGCTGAGCGATAAAATGAAAGGCAAAGCTTTCAGCGGGCTTAAAGTAACACCTGCCGAGGTAAAAGAGTTTTTTGAAAAAATACCGAAAGACAGTATTCCTTATTTCAACTCAGAGCTTGAACTCGGCGAAATTGTAATGATGCCCAAAGTAAGCCAGCGCGAGAAAGACGCTGCCCGTAAAAAGCTGGAGGGCATCCGTAACGATATTGCACAAGGTGCCGATTTCTCGGTAAAAGCCATACAATATTCCGAAGACCCCGGCTCGTATCTTGATGGTGGTAACCTTGGCGTTATTGAACGTGGCGAGTTAGTACCTGAGTTTGAAGCGGTAGCCTACAAACTTAAAGAAGGCGAACTAAGCGATATTGTAGAAACACCTTTCGGCTACCATATAATGATAGTGGACGAAAAGCGTGGCGATAAACTAAAGCTGCGCCACATACTGATTAAACCAAAAATTACCCGCTCCGATCTTGCCCTGGTGCGCGACCGTATGGATAGCATATTGCACCAGCTACGTGTAGACTCGCTAACCTGGCGCGATGCGGTAAGACAATACTCGGAAGATGAACAATCGAAGAGCATTGGCGGTATGATGACCAATACCAAAACCGGCACTACGTATTTTGAGAAAGCAGATATAGACGGCACACTGATATTTACTATCGACCGTATGAAGGTGGGCGAGTTTTCGGATGTATTGCCTTACTCTTTACCCGACCGTGGCAACCAGGCAAAAGAGGGTTTCCGTATTATCTGGCTTAAAACCGAAACCAAACCGCATGCCGCCAGCCTCGATCAGGATTACACCAAGATACAGGCCGCTGCAAAATCAGAAAAGCAACAACGTGTGCTTGATGAGTGGATGCGCCTGCACCGCAGCAAAAACTTTATTCGTATTGATGATACGATGAAAGGCTGCCCGCAGGTTGCTAAATGGGTTGAACAATAAACCGGTATTACATCCGCGCTTATTTTTGCGTGCCGATTTTATTTATTTGTTTAGTAACTATTGAAACACAGAACCAACTAATTGTATAGTATGTATAACTCAGATGTTGAAGCGTTAGATGCCTTTGCCAAAAAGTTTAACGAACTGAAAAGCGAAGTAGCCAAAGTAATTGTAGGCCAGGATGAAGTAGTAAAAAACATCCTTATCTCTATTTTCAGCGATGGCCACAGCCTGCTGATAGGTGTGCCGGGCCTTGCTAAAACACTTACCGTACATACCATAGCCGAGGTGCTTGACCTTAGCTTTAACCGTATACAGTTTACACCCGATTTA
This sequence comes from Bacteroidota bacterium, assembly GCA_046051095.1. GTDB lineage: Bacteria > Bacteroidota > Bacteroidia > Chitinophagales > LD1 > Bog-950. Next base: position 1,626 of record JBJOOW010000501.1, read on the forward strand.
ATGCCCAGCGATATAGTTGGTTCTGAAATACTGGACGAGAACCGCACCTTCCGCTTTAACCGCGGACCAGTGTTTGCCAACATAGTACTGGCCGATGAGATTAACCGTACGCCACCTAAAACACAATCGGCATTACTGGAGGCTATGCAGGAACGCAGCGTAACCGTTGCCGGACAGCGACATAAACTAGACCTGCCGTTTTTTGTACTGGCTACACAAAACCCAATAGAGCAGGAAGGTACCTACCCGCTACCCGAAGCCCAGCTTGACCGCTTTATGTTTTCTATCAATCTGGATTACCCTACCTACGAAGAGGAAATACAAGTGGTAAAAAATACTACCGCAGGTACCAAAGCTACGGTTAACAAAAAACTTACCGCTACCGAAATACTGTATTTCCAACAGCTGATACGTCGCATACCGGTAGCCGATAATGTGCTGGAGTATGCCGTTAAACTGGTTAACAGCACACGTCCTAACCAGCAATACTCGGCTAAATCGGTAAACGATTATATAAGCTGGGGGGCAGGCCCGCGTGCATCGCAGTACCTTATACTGGGCGCCAAATGCCATGCTGCAGTGCGCGGCAAATACTCGCCCGATATAGAGGATGTACAAAAAGTTGCCTTACCTGTACTACGCCACCGTGTGTTTAAAAACTACAAGGCAGAGGCACAAGGCTTAAGCATCGACTCTATTATTAGCGGGTTGTTATAGGCTATTTAGCTATAAACCTTTCTTATCTTATCTAGTAATACTTCTGCAATACGTTGCTTGCTCTCGTGTGTCCAGCCGGCTATGTGCGGTGTAATAAGTACGTTGGGGTTTTGCAGCAAAGCATCTAAATCTGCCTTCTGCTTTTCGGTAAGCGTACTCAGTTTTTCATTTTCCAGTACATCAAGCGCAGCACCTATAACCTTGCCTTCATTCAATGCGTTTACCAGTGCGGCCGTATCAAGCACTTTACCGCGGCTGGTATTTATAAGCCAGTATGGCTTTTTGAAAGATGAAAGAAAAGCTTCATCAATCATACAGGTTGTTTCGGCAGTTAATGGCAAGTGCAGGCTCACTACATCGGCCTGTTCAAATATCTGCTGCAGTGTAGCTTCGGTTACAAAGCCATCGCCAAAGCCATGGTAGTATTTATCGTAAGCCAGCACCCTTACATTAAAACCGCGCAGTATGTTAGCAAAGGCCTGGGCCGTATTACCATAGGCAATTAACGCAATGGTTTTGCCACTTAGCTCGTTACCGCGGTTGGGCTCGCGTACCCACTGGTAACTATGCACCTGGTTATTAGCCTTTGTAATATTGTTTAACAGGCTAAGCAACATACCCAGCGCCTGTTCGGCAACAGCGTTGCGGTTACCCTCTGGCGAGTTAAAAGCGGCTATGCCCTTTTGCTTTGCATAAGGCAAGTCAATCACCTCTAACCCCGAACCGGCACGGCAAACAAACTTTAGCTGCGTGGCTTTATCTAACAGCTGTTTACCGGCATATACTTTACTGTTTATTACAAGCCCTTCGTACAGGTGTATAATGTCGTGCACTTCTGCTTCGGTAATAGCCGGGCGGTAGTCAACGGCAAACCCATCGGCCTCTAAGCCCTGCTGCAGCAGCGGGTGTAGTTCGTCGGTTATTAGTACCCGCTTGCTCATAGCTTACCGGTTTGTATCAGGTTGGTTAGCTGTATAAACTGCTCTACGCTAATCTGCTCTGGTCTAAGGTTAAATACCTCATTGCCTGCGTATGGTTTACCGCTAATAAACTCTTTAAGGCTGTTGCGCAGTGTTTTGCGGCGTTGGTTAAAGGCAGCTTTAACCACGCGCTTAAACAGCGCTTCATCGCAGTTAAGTTGTTGTTCTTGCTTGCGCTGCAACTGTATAATGCCACTCATTACTTTGGGTGGCGGGTTAAAACACTCCGGTGGTACATCAAACATATAGTGGCAGGTGTAGTAGGCCTGTGTAAGCACACTGGTAACACCATAATCTTTACTACCCGGTGGCGCAGCAATGCGTACGGCTACTTCTTTTTGAAACATACCCGTCATAGTTTGCACTTTCTGCCGCTCATCTATAATACGAAAAACAATTTGCGATGATATGTTGTAAGGAAAGTTGCCTACTATGTGCGTGGGGTACTCCATAAAGCCCAGGTTGGCCTGTAGTACATCCTGGTGTACAATTTTACCACGCAATGCCGGGTAAGCGTTGCTTAGGTGTTCGGCCCAACGGTCGTCAAGTTCTATTACATAAAAAGCAGGGTGTTGCTGTTTAAGCAGGTATTTGGTAAGGGCGCCCATGCCGGGGCCTATTTCTACTACTGTTTTGTAGGGGCTTAAATCGCCTATGGTTTCAGCAATACGGTTAAGTATAGCCTCATCATGCAAAAAGTGTTGCCCAAGCGATTTTTTAAGGTGCAGGTTGCTCACAGCAGCAAACCAATGCAAAGTTTTTAACTTCTTATAATGTTAGGGCAGGTATAAAATAAAAATACCCTTCAGATTTTACTGAAGGGTATTTTTATGTAAAGGCCTAAAAGAACTTATTCATCAGACCTGCAATTTTTTGCAGAAACCTGTAATTAAGTTTGTAGTACACCATTTTGCCATCGCGTTCGGCCAGTACCAGTTTTGCATCGCGCAGTATTTTTAAATGCTGCGAGGTTACAGACTGCTCTAACTTAAGCGAGCGGTAAATAATGTTTACGTTAACCGTACCCTTGCTGTGTATAAAAGCCAAAAGCTTTATACGCAACGGGTGCGCACACGCACGCATAACTGCCGTGGCAGGTTTCAGGCGTACGTTGTTTATTAATTTATTAACTCCACCGTTCATTTGCACATGTTCTTAAATAAAAAAATACCGGCGCAGCCCTAAAGAGGTATTACTCTTTCTGGGCCAGGTCTTCTACTAAAGCGGTTACTTCGGCAATACGTTTTTTATTTACACCATAAAAAATGAATTTGCCTTCGCGCTTCGTTGCTACAATATCGGCGCGGCGCAATATTGCCAGATGTTGCGATGCAACAGATTGTTCTATTTTAAGAATGCCATAGATCTCCGTTACCGTCATTTTGCGCTTGTCTTCCAACATGCTGATCATCTTTTTACGTAACGGGTGATTAATTGCACGAAGGGTTAGAACTGCCCTTTTCAGTTTACCAAATTCGAGAACGATATTGTCCTTACCGTTGTCTTTTTTGATAACCAACGATTCCTTGCTGAGTTTTTGTTTGGTTGCCATACTAGGATTTTAAAAAATGAAAAAATAATTTTATGTGAAACAATAATAAAAAGAACAATTTAAATACAACAATGTTCGGTTTACCTTCCGGTAAACTCTTTCATGTAGTGGGGTTCAAAGTACGCAGTGTTTTCAAACGCTGCTTCATGATACTTCCG
>JBJOOW010000502.1:0-2665 GCA_046051095.1 Bacteroidota bacterium
GTTAATGATTTATGCCTTTAACAGGCAATTCGAAAAAGGTATAGAGTGGTATAACAAAACCAAAGTAGAAGTAGAAAAAAACAAAAAAGTACTAAAACCAAATTTTATAGGTATGTACCACCAATTGGTTGCATTGTGTTACGTACATACGCACAACTACGAAGAAGCTGTCAGCCATTTGCAGGTTGTACTAAACGACATTAGCAATCGCCAACGGCAGGACACATTTTTGTATTCGCACATGCTGAATATTATTGCGCACTTTGAACTTAAAAACTACCAGCTACTACCGTACTTAATAAAATCGGCAAAACGGTTTGCCGATTCGCGAGGGTTTAAACAAGAAGTAGTTGCCTTGTTTTTTAAAATGTTTACCGAGTTAACACGTAAAAACAGCAAACAGGATAAGACTCGTATTTTTACAGAATATGGACCAAAAGTTATAGCGCTAAACGAAATAAACCAGGAGAGCGTTTTAATTGGCACACTCGACCTTTACAAATGGATGAGTGAAAGATTACAGTAGCTAATACATCAACCGCCTAAAAGCGAAGAGGCTATAGCAAACAATATAAAAAAGTACTTACCCATTTAACTGACAATAAACCCTTTGCAGGGCGCACACTGCCGTAGTGCAATAACTACGGTATACTATAAATTTAAAAGCTGCGTTCAATTACTAAACACAGCTTATGCCAACCCACCGTATTATACTGTTTGCACTGGCAATTACCTTACTAACCGCATGCAGCAAAAAAAGCGAAGAGTTTCAGGAATCGTTTCTTAACAGCAACAAGAAAAGCACCCTGTACAGTATTAAGTATGGTCCGGCTATGCGTAATGTAATGGATATTGCATTGCCAGCTAACAGAGATGCCAATACCCCCGTTGTAATACTAATACACGGCGGAGCCTGGATAATGGGTGACAAAGGATATTTTTTAAAGGAGATAGAGCAATTTGCTGATGCGGGTATTGCCTGTGCTACTATTAACTACCGTTGTGCATCGGATATAACTAAAGTACACCACCCCGACCTGCCAAACGATGTAAAACTGGCAATTGATTACATCGCATCAAAATCAGCCAAATGGCAGGTTTCTACCCAACGCTTTGGTTTAGCCGGACATAGTGCCGGTGGGCATTTAGCATTAATAACCTCCTACACATTAAACGATGGCAGAATAAAAGCCTGCTGTAACTGGGCCGGCCCTATAGACCTTACCGATGAGGAGCAACTTAAAATTACCGGTTGTAAAGAGATGCTGAAAATATATATGGGCTTTAACCCTAAAAACGAAAGCGATTTTGAAAAATGCAGACAGGCATCACCTTACTGGACTGTTACATCAACCTCGGTTCCAACCATGTTGTTGCACGGCACCGAAGACATAGGCATACCATACTCCAATGCTGTAAAAATGAAAGCAAAACTAGACCAGTTGGGTGTACCTAACGAGTTCCACACCTTTCAGGGTTCGGGGCATATATGGACCGGCAAGGATCTTGATAAAGCCCGTGCGCTTACTTTGCAATGGTTTAAAGACAGACTGTAGGGCAATAGAAAGGGGCATTAATACGTTTACAGCTTTTTTTTGCTTATTTTAAAGCTACCAAATTCGCTGTATGAAACAGATTAAACTAATAGCCCTACTGGTACTTTGCAATATGGGCTTTGCTCAAAATAACCCTCCGGTAATAACCAACGTAAGCACATCAGTAAGCGGCGGCGCTGTAACAATAACCTACGATTTAACCGACAATGAAAGCAATGCATGCGATGTGCAGTTACTCATATCGGGCAATGCAGGTAGTACCTACCTGGTTAAAACCGGCACTATAACCGGTGATGCCGGTACTGGTATAACTCCGGGAGTTGGCAAGCAGATAGTATGGAACTATGACACCATCAGCAATGTGTATGCGTACTCTATACGCCTGGTTGCCGATGACAGACAACTACCAGATATACAAACCATAGTTGACCAGGTTGATAGCAACAGGCTACGCAGCAGCCTTCAGTTTGTGCAAGGCACCCGTCATTACCAGTCGGCACCATCGCATCTGGAGGAAGTGAAAGATACTATACAGTCGCACTTTGTACAGGCTGGCCTGCAAACCTATACGCAGGATTTTACCAACCTTAACTACCTGGGCCAAAACATAATTGGTCGCAAACCCGGTTTAGGTAAAGAAGATACTACGTATATAATTGATGCCCATTTCGACTCGGTAAACGATGCTCCGGGTGCCGATGATAACGGCTCGGGTGTAGTAGGTGTACTGGAAGCTCTGCGTGTACTGGCCTCCTACAACTTCACCAAAAGTATTCGATTTATTGGTTTTGATTTTGAAGAAACAGGACTTGATGGCAGCACAAAATATGTGCAAAGCGGCATGCCTGCCTGGGAAAAGACACAGGGAGTACTCAACTTCGAAATGATAGGATACTACAGCGACAAAGCCAACTCACAACAGGTACCTTCTGGTTTCAATTTATTGTTTCCTACCCAATATAACCAGTTAGTAACCGATAGTTTCAGAGGCAACTTTATTGTAAACGTAGGCGACCAGCAATCGGGCGATTTAACACAGGCATATCAATCGTTATCGCAACAATATGTGCCAGCCTTAAAAACATCTACCATGAACTTACCGGGCAATG
>JBJOOW010000503.1:0-4698 GCA_046051095.1 Bacteroidota bacterium
AAGCTAAAAACTACAACAATGCCATACGCAATAAAATAGATTTAGGTAGAAAAAAAGTAACACTTGCAGTTAACCAGGTAGTAAAAGGGGCGGAGGAAACAGAGGCAGAATTGCGCGAACGCTACAACCAGGAAATAGCGCGCATGGAAACAGAGTATGTCGTGCTGCGCGGGCATTTTAGAAAACTGGCCGCCGATGTAGGTAATGACGGTATTGATTTTTTTAACGAGCATTCCTGCTTTCCGCAGCTAAACACCGCCAAGGTTTATATTAAAGAGGTAAACGATTTAGTTAACCGGCAAATACCCGTTAAAATAAAATACGCCGAAGATTATTTAAAAAACCAGGTATCGAACGAGTTTAGAGAGATTAAAGAAAACGTAGCGCAGGTAGTAGCCGAGCTAAGGGGCGATACGCGTGCCCTTATACAAACAGTAACAGCCGATTTAAATGCCGAACTGGCCAACGTAGCCAACGTAGAAATAGCTAACAAATACCTGTCTACAGCCAAGCATAATCTTAAGGATACAGCCGCCCAGTTAAAAGCTGCATACGATGATATACGCGAAGCCGGCGATGAATTTAAAGGTGCCGTAGATGAAATAGAAAAACAGTTGAAGGATAAGCAGCACGATTTGGTGCTGATGGGCGAAAGCTTTAAGAACCAAATGAACGATTATGTAAACAATGGTAAAGTAGAAGCGCAGAAGTTTTTAGAGGATATGAAGATTAAAATTTTGGGCGCTATTCCTTTGCTGGATGTAATAGGCAATAATTTTCCGCTGCCGGTGCTTATCCGCGATCTGCCTAACAAAAAGATAATCTACAATTTTACTACTAACAACCTGCAGGATGCGCGCCTGGGCCCTTTTGCTTTTCACCCGGTAGATATTACCAACTTACAGGCTAAAGGCGGCGCTGTGTTTATGATACACATTGAAAAGCCATTGGCACCCGGCCAGTTAAAAGCATACAAGGCATGGGCCCACCTGCAAAATTTTTCGGTAGGTGTATTTGAAGATCGTATAGTTGTTGGTTTTGAAAAACTCAGCATCTACTCTGATGAAAACACTAAAAACAAAACCGATGTAAAGATTAGTAATGTGCAGTTTAATAAAGAACTGAACTTTTTTGCCAAGCTGGCCGAAAAAATAAAGTTACCTGCCGGTATGGAACTGGATATTAAACCTACCGGTATTGCAGTAAGGTATGCTATACCTATACCAAGTATATCTGCCGGTGCTTTTAATATGGCTAACCTTAAATTTATATCGGCCATAGAGCTTAGTTTTGGCAAAGGCAGCAGTTCGCCTTTATTGTTCCGGTTTTCTATAAACCGCCCTAACGATAAGTTTTTAATGAGCGTAGGTATTTTTGGCGGCCGTGGGCATTTTGAAATTGCGTTTGCACCTAAGTACATAAAGGAGATTGACACCTCTATGGATTTTGGTGGTATTTTATACTTAAGTTTAGGTGGTATAGCCAGTGGTATGGCTTACTTGCTGGCCGGTATACGCTACCGGTACGACCGCGATGAATATGGCCACGTTACCAACGAGTTTTACGCCATTATAAGTTGCGGTGCCGAGCTTACAGTATTTGGCATAGTATCTATAGCCATTACCTTTTTAGTGTATCTGCGGTATGTATCGGCACAGGGCAAATCGATGTTAGAAGGGGTAGCCAGCGTATCGTGCTCTATCAAAATCGGGTTCTTCAAAAAATCGTTTACGCTTACATTCCGTAAGGTGCTGGCTGGTACCGATTCTAAAGGCAGCGATGCCAGTTATAACAGTTACATACCGGGTATGGGCACTATACGCTTAAGCAACCTGCTTTATTTTCCGCCAGAAGAGGTTACCGAAACCGAACCCGATGATGAATACCACGATCATGCAGGTGAGTCCGATGAAAACGCTTATGTAATTGGTAATGGGTGGGTTAGCAAAAAATACAAGGAGCAGCACAGGTGGAGAATTTATTGCAACTCGTTCAATTTTGATACTACCGATACAAAAGTTGAAGGCAATACAAAAGATACATATAAGAAAAAATAAAGTATATGGGTTTAAATACAAAAATTGTAGTTACGATAATACCTAAAACCGGATTTTACAGTAAAAAAAATGATGGTGATGATATTAAGGTATCGGTATATATACACTTAGCGCCGCGGTTGCCAGATTCGGGCTATTTAAAGGAATATTTTGAAATGCTGAACTGGCCGGTGTTTGCTGGCATGATAGAAAATAAACTGAGCCCTAAAGTTGCTAAGGCAAATGCAGTAGATATTTTTAAATATAAAATTGAAGCTAAAGATGACCCCGAGGGCACGGTAGAGCGAATTGGCCAAGAGGATAGCGCAGATATTAGCAGTGCAGTAGATGAGTTTGACATAAGCTACGCAATGCACCTATGGCGCCGCATGGGTTTTAATGCAAAAACACCGGTTAGTGGCTGGGTGGTTAACCCGGCTGCCTATTTATACCGCAATGTGTTTAGCCCCATAGAGCTGGTTAACCGGTTGCGCGGCGTGGTAGAAAAAACTATTGATGAAATAACAAAAGCAGGATATGCTAACAGCAACAGGCCACTAACCCCTTTAGCCGATGTGGAAAGCGACGAAGAAAGGCGCCTGATAATTGATGAGTTGAACGAGCTTAAGAAATCGACCGAAATCGCCGATTTTTTTAATAGCTATTTGTTTCGTAGTTCTAACTCGGCATTTAAGCAATATTTTACGCATTTGTATGCCGAGCTTGATAAGGCAAAAAAAGAATTTGAACATGTAGTAGCCGACTTAAGCCTGCAATTGGGTAACGAAGATGAAGTTACCGAGCGCAACAGAATTTCATCGGCCGAGTTTCACAAGCGGCTATCTATTGCCGGCGAAAACCCCGAGTTGCTAAAACGTACCGGCTGGATATTTGAAAGGGAAATTGTAATACCTGTAAGTGTAATACGCAGTGCCGGTTTAAATCAAAGCGAAATTAAAAAAAATGCGAGCACTGCAGCAGCGGTGCTGTTTAATACCGCACCTGTCAGCCAAATAGATTTTTATGCTTTTGCGCTAAATGACAAAATTTTGAGAGCCACCGGTGCCAACGAACAGGAAACCCTTTTTTTTGATGAGGTAGAGTTTTTATACTCCTGCACGGCTTTTCAATTAATAGAGCACGGAAGTAATAAGTATTTTTTTAGTTATAGGTACAACCCGCTTAGCAAAAAGTATTTGCAAATAGAAAACGGTTTTGTTAAGCCGGTGCCCGATCCCGGCAGCAACTTATTAAACTATTCTATAACAGCCAGCCCCGAAGATACCAACCAAATACTGGGTAATATTAGCGAAATGTTTAAGCAGGTGGCCGGTGCTATTAACTGGGCTACAGAGCCAACAGCCTTAGGGCCCGGTGCACCAGGGCAGCCCGAAAAGGTTTCAATTTTGCTTGATAGCTTAAATAAATATACTACAGCGGCCGATACCGTTAAATTAAGAGGAATGGCCGATAATATAAAAGAGTATGAAAAAAATGTAAACCTGCGCCCTATACCAGCCAAAGAAGATGAAAGCCGCTTTAAAGCCACTATAGCCAAAACGCTGGAAATAATTGAAGATAGAATAACGGACATTCGTGAGTCGCTTTCAACATTAACCGATATTGTATCTAACGGTATTGCTGTAAGCATTAACAACAGCCAGCAAGTTATAGAAAACCAAAGCTCCAACCAACCCGATAAGGTTAAGCAGGGCAGTAAAGGTAACGATCAACTGATTGTTTTTGGTCATACGCTTGACAGCGGCTACCGGGTAGATGTAAAATACAGCACCTGTAAAAATGGAAGTAAATGGTCGGATGTGTTTTCGCTAAACCGTGTGCAGGCTCTGTTCGATTTTAGCGACCAGGGGGCCGATAAAGAGTACGACCAGATATTTAAACTACCTGCTTCTGAAACCAGGGATACGATACTCGAAAACCTTAAGAAAAATTATTTTAAAATTAATGAGATGGAACCCTGGGTGGCCGAAACTGCCCAAACATCTAACAGCGGTAAAGTATATGTACACGAAGATTTATTTAGGTGGAACGGCTGGAGCCTGGTAGCCCCCGATGTAGGCGAACATGTAAATGACCACGGCGATGCTGTAAAGCACGATGATACTGAAGGCGATAAAATATACAGTATAGTAAAAAAGCCAATACATGGATCTTTGCCCCCGCTGCGCTTTGGCTGGCAATATAAATTCAGGCTGCGGGTGGCCGATTTTTGTGGAGGCGGTATTACATATAAAAATTTTGTTGATGGAACCTTAATGAATCTGTACCGCAAAGCCGGTAAAAATATGTGGACAGCCGAAACCAGCTACAAAAGAATGGAACCGGTTAGCCCACCCCTTATTTTTAAAGGTGTAAAAAACCTGGTGGGTATGCCGGGTTATTTAGCTAACCAGGGTTTTATGAATACCCGTAAAGGCGAGGGCGCCGAAACGTGGGTAATAAGGTCTTATTTCGATGATTGGAATAAAAAGCTTGTTTGCAAAGAAAAAGCAAGGTGGTATCTAGCTCCGCCAACGGTTAACCTTAATTTTGCCGCCCTGCATGGAGTGTTAGATCAGTTTTTAGCCAACCCCGGTAACCTGTTAGAAAACCGTAAGCTATTTGCCGCAGCCGATAATGAAGTGATGAATAATAAAGATAT
>JBJOOW010000504.1:0-3895 GCA_046051095.1 Bacteroidota bacterium
TATGTCGGTAAATACAATATCGGGCTGTTGCGCATTTATTGCCTTTACAGCATCCTGCACATTTTTACAGAGCGCCACAATTTGTACATCGCTGCAATTGCGCTGCAACTTTGCGGCAAGACTATTCAAATCGTTCTCATCATCATCAACCAATACAACTTTCAGCATGCGGCAAATAAAAGGCAAATAGCTTACAACCAAAATACAAAGGGCAGTTACTGCAAAGCAGCATTTAGGCTATCCATTTAATAAAACTACCTTTGCAGCTTAAACTACTTAATGTCATTCGAAAATTTACACCTGATAGAGCCAATACTAAAGGCACTTAAAACAGAAGGATACAGTTCTCCTACCCCTATACAAGAACAATCGATACCTGTAATACTCAAACACCGCGACCTTTTAGGCTGTGCACAAACCGGCACCGGCAAAACTGCGGCATTTGCTATACCCATATTGCAACTGCTACATCAAAACCATAGCAACGATAAAGGGCCACGACAGATTAAAACCCTGATACTTACACCAACCCGCGAACTTGCTGTACAGATTGGTGAAAGCTTTGCTGCCTATGGCCGAAACCTGCCCTTAAAACATACTGTAGTGTTTGGTGGTGTATCGCAGGGTGCGCAAACTACTGCGCTGAGAAATGGCGTAGATATATTAATTGCCACCCCGGGCCGACTGCTTGATTTAATGAGCCAGGGTTATATAAACCTGCAACACATAAAAATATTTGTGCTGGATGAAGCCGACCGTATGCTGGATATGGGCTTTATTAACGATATAAAAAGAGTAATTGGCAAACTGCCTCAAAAAAGGCAAACCCTTTTCTTTTCGGCTACTATGGCCCCCGATATTTTAAAACTGGCGCACAGTATTTTAGATGAGCCGGTAAATGTATCGGTAACACCTCAGTCTACCACTGTAGAAGCTATCAAGCAATCGTTGTATTATGTATCTAAAGCCGACAAAAAAAACCTGTTGTTGTTTTTGCTGCGCGATAAAAGCGTAGAGCGCGTTTTAATTTTTACGCGTACCAAACACGGAGCCGATAAAATTACCCGCGAGCTGGTAAAAAACAATATTAAAGCATTGGCTATACATGGCAATAAATCGCAAAACGCCAGACAGAATGCACTAAACGATTTTAAAGCCGGTAAACTGCGTACCCTGGTTGCTACCGATATTGCAGCCCGTGGTATTGATATAGATAACCTGACCCACGTTATAAACCTAGAACTACCCAATGTACCCGAAAGCTACGTGCACCGCATAGGCCGTACCGGCCGCGCCGGTGCAAGTGGCATTGCTATATCGTTTTGCTCGGCCGAAGAAAAAGGCGAGTTGAAGGACATACAAAAAGCCATAGGCAAACAAATACCGGTAGTAAACGACCACCCCTACCCGCTTAGCGCCAACGCAATAAACGACCCTGTTATTTATAAAGCACCACCCGCGCAGCGCAGCAACAAGCCTAAGCAAACATCGGGCAGTAACAGTAAACCGAAACATGCGCAAGGTAATAGCAGCAATAAACCAACACACCCCAAACCACAAGGCGATAACAAACAAGGCGCACCTAAAAAGAAGAAGAAAAAGAAGTGGTGGAGTGGCAGCAAGTAATACCACTCTGCCCACTGTTACGCAATAGCAGGTTACTGTTCGGCAAACCGGCTATCGCGTATAAACTCTTCGTCGGTAAGCGTTTTTAAAAACGCTATTAGTTGTGTTTTTTCGGTAGCTGTTAAAGGTATACCGGTTGTACCGTTACGGGTGAGTAAGGTATCGAGTGTAGGCGTTACATGCATTCCCTCCGAGTAAAAATCGAGCACACTTTGCAGCGTGGCAAAACCACCAGTATGCATATAAGGTGCTGTCTTTTCAATATTACGCAACGTAGGTGTTTTAAACCGGCCTATATCTTCGGGGGCCAGCGTAATAGCATAGCGGCCGCTATCGCGTATAAACGATTGTATACCGTTGTTATGAAAACCGTGGTCGGTAAATAAATCGGTAGCGTGGCAGGTTGCACATTTCTGTTCAAACAGTGTTTTACCGGCCAGTTCTTCGCCGGTAAGGGTTACCCCTTCGTTACGTACGTATTTATCGTAGCGGCTGTTGGCTGTTACCAGCATATTCATAAACTGGCTCATAGCATGCAAAAAGCGGGTGGTATTAATTTCATCGGTACCAAAGGCAGCTTTAAACATACTGGGGTACTTATCATCGTTACGCAGTTTCTCAAGCACGTTGGCAAACTGCTCATCCATCTCTACCGGATTTTTAATTGGGTTAGGCGGTACTAAATCCAGATCGTGCACGCCACCATCCCAGAAAAAATCTATGCTCCATGCCATGTTTACCACCGGCGGAGAGTTACGCTTACCCAAGCGGTTTTCTATACCATGGCTTACTATGTGGCCGGCATGTACAAACGATGCAAACTGCTGGTGGCAACTACCGCACGATACAGTGTTATCGCGCGATAAGCGGGGATCGTAAAAAAGCTTACGGCCCAACTCGAACCCGGCAGTTGTAACAGGGTTGTTGCTAAAGTTATAATGCGGCGGTGGAAAGTTGGCAGGCACAGTAAAAACTATATCCTGTTTAGTATCGGTACCGCTTTTTTTACATCCTGCTGTAAGCAACAAAAAACAAAAAAGTGTTCCGGCAATAGCCGGAACACTTGTAAAAAGTTTACTACTCATTATGCACATGGTTAATACTGAACATATCGGCGTAGTTGGTAGATATAGTTGTTGTAAAGGCACCACCCATCAGGCCGGGGTGAGCAGCAATAGTAATTTGAGTTGGGTTGTTAAACACGGCGTCTACATCGGCAAAAATATGCACCTCGGGGGCATGGCCTTCGCCAACCAATGCAGCTTCGCTGGCTGTTAAAGTAACGGTGCGGATGTTATTAACGGTAGCCGAGCTATAACCACCAAAACCACCTATGTGATAAAACATCATGGCCGCATTCATCATAGAGTCGTATGGGGCCTGTGGCGATGTGCCTTCCAGTTTATAAAAAATGTAACCGCTGTTCCAGGTCCAGTACATATCGCTGGCAGCACCTGCAACATCCAGGTCGCCGGTACGCTCGCTAACCGGTGCAGTATTTTTTAAGCTATCTACACCAATTATAAAACGAACACTTTTGTACTCGCCGGCAGGCACGTTATTAATAGTAAGTTCGGCTGTAGCTTCCTGGTCTTCGCGCACCAGGTGATAGCACTCATCTTTAGGCACTACATATTCGCTGCCATCGGCTTTAATAAGTACAAAATTACTTACGTAATAGTTAAAGGTAGTTGGTGTAAGCGATTCGCCGTTTGATGTAGTATAGGCAGTACCCAATACCAAGTCTTCGGCACCAAAACGGTTATCGAAATGTAATGTAACAGGTCCATTGCCTTTAAGTGCGTTCTCGTCTTTTTTGCACGACGACATACCGGCAACAATAAATAATACCAAAGCAGCTATATAGATGTTATTAATCTTCATGTTAAAGTTTTAAATAAAAAGGGTTACAGGCACGCGCAAAAACGCACCCAAATAGTGATTAAGCTAAAATGAAAACGGTAAAAAATTAAAGTACCCCACAGGGGTATACTTATGCCGCCGGCGGCTTAATCAGCGTATTAACCTGGCTGATAGTATGAGGAGTTTCTATTGAAACAGAGAATACAGTTACTACAAAAGCAGGATAGTATCTGGCAGGTAAATCATCGGGGGTAGAAGTAACAATCTCTTCTTTCTCTTTTAAAATATTAGGCATTTGCTTTTGTTCACCCTCTTCGGCCTTTTTAAGCTGTTTACTTAAGTAACAGTGGCCGTTACAATGTAATTGCGGACTGCTGCGGTTTTCGCAAAGCTGCTGTGTAATGTA
>JBJOOW010000505.1:0-2932 GCA_046051095.1 Bacteroidota bacterium
AAGGGCATTGTTTCCGCGACCAGGCACTGGCATTGTGTGGTGGCAAAAAAGGGAAAAAGAACAGGTTGCATTTTGAATACAAAAGCGGCTCGATTGAAGCAATTAAGAATTTAGTAGATAAAGGAATGGGACGAACATTGGTGCCTGAGCTGTCGGTGATGGGCGAAGCTAACAACGAGAATATTCATCGCTTTAAATCGCCGGAACCGGCCAGGGAGATAAGTTTATTAGTACACAAAAGCTTTACGAAAGAGGCTCTAATAGAAGCCCTGCACAAGAGTATACTAAAGGCGATACCCGAACGGCTGACTAACCGACATAAGTTTAAACGGATACATTGGAGGTAATAGATTAATCCAGCATATCCCACTTACCTTCTGCATTGATGAAATAGGTAATACCATCGCTCATTTCGTAAAGCTCGGTATTGCGTTCAGCATCGAAATAGCTACGACGCTCAAACATGGGCCGACCGCCCTGCTCGTTGGTAATAAAAGCGGTTAAAGCTTTAAGTGTAGGTGCTACCTCGTGTAGCCATTGTGCATCGCCCTCTTTTACAAATGCATGACTCATAACATCACAGTTTAATCAAGTACATGCAAATATACTACTGTTTCAGGTAACCTATCATTAGCGATGCAGCGCGGGCCGAGGCGCCCGATTCGCCAAGTTTGGTGCGTAAAAAATCGTAGCCCTGCTGCATAGCAGCACTACCTTCGGGGCTTAGCAGTGTATTCAGTTCTTTTACCAGCCGCCCCTTATTTACATCGGCCTGTATCAGTTCCTCTACTACGCGTTTACCACAAATAAGGTTTACTATGCAGATAAAGCCAATGCTCTTATCAATCAGGGCGTTGATGATAAAATACGATATCCAACTGCCTTTATAGCAGATAACTTCGGGTACGCGGTGCAGGGCAGTTTCGAGCGTAGCTGTACCCGAAGTAACAATGGCAGCTGTTGACTGGCGCAGAACACCATAGGTATTATCCAATACCAGTTCTACCCTACGGTTGCCTATTATATCCCGGTACAGCTTCTCTCCCAGCGCACTCATACCGGTAACCACAAACCTGTATTCGGGAAACTGATCTACCACTTTTAAATACTCGGGTAACAGATAAGTTATCTCTTGCTTACGGCTGCCAGGTACAATAGCAATTACTTTATCTTTAGCTGCATCCTGTTTAAGTACTTCATCCGGCAACTCATCTAATAACGGATGGCCTACAAAATCTACTGCTACGCCGTACTGTTTGTAAAAATCAACTTCGAAAGGAAAGATGACAAACATACGGTCTACATACTTCTTTACTTTTTTTACGCGTCCTTTTTTCCAGGCCCATAACTGTGGTGATATGTAGTAGAATATTTTGAGGTTGTTCTTTTTCAGAAAACCGAACAACCTGAAATTAAAACCAGGGTAATCTATCAGTATTACTACATCGGGCTGATAGGCCAGAATATCGCGCTTGCAAAACTCAATATTGCCCAGTATGGTTGGCAGGTGTTTTACCACCTCGAAAAAACCCATAAAAGCCAGGTCTTTAATATGCTTAACAACATCACCACCGGCAGCCTGCATTTTATCGCCACCCCAGCATCGTACATCCGCATCCGCATCCTGTCGGCGTAGTTCCTTTATAAGATTGGAACCGTGCAGGTCGCCACTTGCTTCACCGGCTATAATATAATACCTCATGCTAGTGTATGATAAATACAGAATTTAGAACAATTGGATAAGAGCCGCTTCTAAATTATAACAACTCTTTTATTAAAATGGCCATTACATAAAGCATGGTAACCACCATTACTCCACGCGATGCGTTGTTATAGTCTTTCCTTACAAAAAAGAAAAACAGAAAGCCATTCAGCATACAACAAAGCGTACTTATACGCATAAACATAACCACCGAACGCATTGAAATAAAAAACATTTGCGGGGTAAAATCCTGATGTGTATTAAACCTGGCATTTAGCCAGGTAATGAAATATATTGCCACTACCCCTAGTAGCGGAACAATTAAAGCAGGCAACGCTCCCACCCAAAACTTGTCCCATTTGTAAAACGTAGGGGTAGGATTTAAATATTTATCGAACATAATAAGAGGGTTACAGGTTAAAATCTTCTTTACTTAAACCAGGCACTTCGCCTTCGCCGCCGGTTTCGGTTTTAATATCCCAGGTATCGCGTATTTGTGCAATAACCTTGTGCGCTGTAAGGTCGTGCTGTACAGGTACTACGCTAACATAGCCGTTGGCAAGTGCAAACTCATCGGTATCGTGGCCGGAGTCATAGTTTACAAACTTACCGGTAAGCCAATAGTAAGGTCGGCCAAACGGGTCGTTACGCTCCAGGTACTCTTCTACCCACTTAGCCTGCGCTTGTCGGGCTATTTTAATGCCTTTAATCTCATTAAGCGGCAGTTTGGGTATGTTTACGTTTAATAAGGTATTAGCAGGCTGGCCGTGTTTAAGTATCTGCTCGGCAATAAGCCCAGCATAGTGGGCGGCAGGTGCAAAGTCGGCATCGTGGCGGTAATCGCATAGCGAGAAACCAACGGATGGTATACCCTCTAAACTAGCTTCTACAGCTGCGCTCATAGTACCACTATATATTATGTTGATACTTGAATTACTACCGTGGTTAATTCCGCTTACACATAAATCGGGTTTGCGGTGCAATACTTTATCTACCGCCAGCTTTACACAATCTACCGGCGTGCCGCTGCACTGGTAGGCTTTTATGCCTTCAAATGAATCTACTTCTGTTAGCCGTAGAGGCTTGCTGATGGTGATAGCGTGGCCCATACCCGACTGCCCGGTGTCGGGTGCTACAATTACTACATCGCCTAAGTGCTTTACAGCATTTGCCAGCGCCTTAATACCCGGCGCTGTAATGCCATCATCGTTTACAACTAAAATCAATGGT
>JBJOOW010000506.1:0-3763 GCA_046051095.1 Bacteroidota bacterium
CACTAAAAGCCTATCAATACACTACTACAATAGAACCTAATTTCACTTCGCCGTACTTTAGCATGGGTATTATTTACCAAAACCTTAATCAGTTTGATAATGCCACCAAATGCTACGAAAAATACCTTAGTAACCACCCCAAACAAATGGAGGCTTATGCCAACCTTAGTTTTGCATATTACAAAATGGGCGATTACAATAACTCTATATCAGTAAACCGTAAAGCTATTGCCAATGTGCCCGAAAATGCATTCAATCCGTTGGTGAACATTGGCAAAACGTATCTTAAAATGCAGATTAACGATAGTGCACTATATTATTTTGGTTTGGCAAAACAGCTTAACCCAACCGACCCTTATGTATCGCAATACATACAACAACTAAGTGCACCGCAAAAATAACGTTGCTGCTATCTGCCATACCTGCATAGCAATTGTTATTGATTAACTTAGCTCTTACAAGCAATGCAACATGCAACACCAGGAACAACATTTTGATAGCCCCGATTTTGTAAAGGATATAGTAATAGGAATGGCCGATGGCTTAACTGTACCTTTTGCATTAGCCGCAGGGCTAAGCGGTGCTGTAGATTCGGGCACCATAGTAGTAACAGCCGGCCTTGCCGAAATAGCGGCTGGTAGCATAGCAATGGGCCTTGGTGGCTATTTGGCGGGGCGAACCGAAATAGACCATTACGAAAGCGAATTAAAACGCGAGTACTACGAAACAGAAGCTTACCCCGAAAAAGAAAAACAGGAAGTTAGAGAGATACTGGAAGAATACGGCGTAAGCCCGGAATCGAGTAAGATTATTACTGACGAAATGGCTAAAGACAAAGATAAGTGGGTAAAGTTTATGATGCGCTTTGAATTGGGACTTGAACAACCCGATGCCAAACGTGCAGGCAAAAGTGCCTTTAACATAGGTGCCGCTTACATAGTAGGTGGGCTAATTCCATTAACACCTTATTTTCTTGTTGGCAACATCCAACAGGCGTTACTAGTTTCGGTAATAGTAACTTTAATAGCCCTTTTCGTTTTTGGCTTTTTTAAAGCTAAAGCCACAGGGCAACCTACACTAACCGGAGCAATTAAAACTACCCTTATAGGCGCATTGGCTGCAGGTACTGCTTTCGGTATAGCCAAACTAATATCTTAATATCATAGCAGTTATTACTGACAAAAATCATTCGCCGGACCGGCTTATTTAAAAAGCCGGTCGGGTGTTTTTTATGCCATACAGCAATTACACATTTGCTGAAACAACCCACCAGATATGAGAAACAAAGTTTTACTTACCTTTTTTGCTATTACGTTAACCCTATTACTAACCAGCAGCACCGAGGATAACAACGGCAAAGCAGGCCGTACAGGCTCGCCGGGCGAACAGACCTGCTACAATGGCTGCCATAGCTCGTATACACTAAATAGTGGGCCGGGTTCGGTAGCTTTAACATCCGATATACCTGTTGATGGCTACACTCCCGATCAAACATATAACATGCACCTTACTGTAACCCACGCTGGTGTATCGCTATTTGGTCTTGGTCTGGAAGCACTTACAACTGCAAATGCTAATGCCGGTACATTAACAGCTGGGGTAGGCAGTACTATTAAAACCACCACAATAAGTGGTGTATCGCGCCGCAACATTACCCATAGCCTTGGTGGCGGTGCCGGCACTTCGGGTTATCACACCTTCGATCTTACCTGGAAAGCCCCTGCGGCAGGTACAGGTAACGTTACCTTCTACTTTACCGGGGTAGCAGCCGATGGCAATAACCATAACTCTGCCGATTATGTTTACAGCGGTACACAGCCGTACGCCGAGTACGTAGTACCTTCTTCGGTTAACAATATAACCACTAGCCAGGCAGCACTTAATATATACCCTAACCCCAACCAGGGCATATTTACAGTTAACTATTATCTGCAAAACGACGCTGCTGTTGATGCCGGAATTTACTCGCTTAGCGGCCAGTTAATAGAGCAGGTAATGTTAAACGGTCATACTGGCAATAACCAACAACAAGTAGCGCCTCAAAAACAGATACCGGCCGGCATATACCTGTTAAAAATTTCGGCAGCAGGCCAAACCAGCACCAGGAAACTTATTATAGAGTAACTATCAGCTATTTACAGCCTGCACTTTTCTACTGTTAAATGATTGCGTATGTTCGCGCCTCAATTAGCAGAAATGAGTAAAGTAAAAGTTGGTTTAGTACAAATGAGCTGCGTAAAAGATGTGCAGCCTAATTTAGAAAAAGCTATTGCCGGAATACGTGATGTAGCCACCAAAGGCGCTCAGATTGTGTGCCTTCAGGAGCTATTCACATCGCTGTATTTTTGCGATGTAGAAGACTACGAAAACTTTAAACTGGCCGAGGCTATACCTGGCCCAAGTACCGATGCACTATCTAAAGTAGCGAAGGAGTTAAACGTGGTAATTATTGCATCGCTGTTCGAAAAAAGAACCAGTGGCATTTACCATAACACTACTGCCGTGCTGGATGCCGATGGCACCTACCTGGGTAAGTACCGTAAAATGCACATACCAGATGACCCGGCTTACTATGAAAAATTCTACTTTACACCGGGCGATTTAGGATATAAAACATTCGACACCAAGTACGCCAAAATAGGCATATTAATATGCTGGGACCAGTGGTATCCCGAGGCATCGCGTATTACAGCATTAATGGGTGCCGAAATACTTTTCTACCCTACGGCTATTGGCTGGGCTATCTCGCAGGATGAGCAAACTAATACCGATCAGTACAACGCATGGCAAACCATACAGCGCTCGCACGCTGTAGCCAACGGTGTACACGTGGTTAGCGTTAACCGCGTTGGCTTTGAACAGGATGGACTGATGAAGTTCTGGGGAGGTAGTTTTGTAGCTAACCCTATGGGCCGCCTGCTATACCAGGCCAGCCACGATAAAGAGGAAAATACAGTGGTAGAACTGGATACTAACCAAACCGATTTTTACCGCACCCACTGGCCGTTTATGCGCGACCGCCGCATAGACAGCTACCAACCTATTACCAAACGATTTATTGACGAGGGATAATACTACCATGCAAGGATTGACGCCTAAAGAAGCCGGATTTTACTTTCCGGCAGAGTTTGCCAAACAACGTGCTATGTGGCTTAGCTGGCCACATAAAGAGGCTAGCTGGCCAGGAAAGATTGATACTATATTCCCTGTTTACTCGCAGTTTATTAAACTGGTAGCCGAAGACCAGGAGGTTTGCATTAACGTGAAAGACGAAGCGATGAAACAGTTTGCCCTTACACACCTTAGTGCTGTAGGTTGTAATCTGGCATCGGTTAAGTTTTATATGCACCCTACCAACGATGCCTGGTGCCGCGACCATGGCCCGGCATTTTTGTTAAACCATAAAACCGGCCAAAAAGCTATTGTTGATTGGGGCTACAACGCATGGGGCGGCAAATACCCTCCGTACGATTTAGATGATGTTATCCCTACGCTGATTGGCAAAGAACTTAAATTACCGGTTTACAACCCGGGTATAGTAATGGAAGGTGGTAGTGTAGAATTTAACGGCAAAGGCACGCTACTAACAACTACCGCCTGTTTGCTCAACCCTAACCGCAACCCACACCTTAACCAACAGCAGATAGAAAAATACCTGATTGATTATTACGGAGTAGAAAACATACTATGGTTAGGCGATGGCATAGTGGGCGATGATACCGATGGGCATATAGACGACCTTACCCGCTTTGTAAACGAGGAT
>JBJOOW010000507.1:0-4503 GCA_046051095.1 Bacteroidota bacterium
AGGTAGCTCGCTGCCGGCCAACCAAAGCTACCGACCGGTGTTAACCAGCACATTAGCAATAGATTACAAGCTGGCAGGTGGATTAGAAAACACTCTTATTTACCATATTACTTCGTTTACCTTCTTTTTACTACAGGGTATTTTGATGTTCTTTTTGTTCAGGCATATAATACGTAAGGTTAGCCCCGAATCGCCGGCAGAACTGGTAAGCGGTTTTGCCACTGCCTGGTTTATGTTACACCCCGCGTGCGCCGAAACCATTAACTACATTATACAGCGTGGCGATTCGCTATCTACCTTTTTTGTAGTACTGGCACTGGTAATGTATGCGCTTAGTCCGGTTTGTAAAAAATACTACCTGTACCTTATACCCGTTGCGCTGGGCTGCTTAACCAAACCATCGGCATTAATGTTTGCGCCAATACTGGTAGCCTACTCGGTATTATTTGAAGAAGAACTGAGCTTTACAGATTTTATCAATAATAAAAAAGGCGCGCTGGCGCGGGTATCGTTGGTATCTATAGCATCATTTGTTGTGGTTGGCGGGCTTTATGCATTAATGATGAAAATGCAATCGGCCAGTTATGTAGAGGGGGCATTTTCCAAGTTCAACTACCGCATTACCCAGTCGTTTATTATGTTTCATGTTTTCCGTAGCTGGTTTGCGCCTACCGAGCTTACGGCCGATACCGACTGGCAAGCCTTTACATCAGTACTTAATCCTTACGTAATAGGTGGATTTATATTTGTACTGGCTGGGCTGTACGTAATGTTTGTTACATCGGCTAATAAAAAAACGCGCCCTATAGCCTTTGGTATCGCGTGGTTCTTTTTAGCCAATGTGCCTACAACTATTGTTGCATTTTCGGAGGTTACCAACGACCACCGTATGTTTTTCCCTTTTGTAGGTTTAGCCCTGGCGGTAACCTGGGCCTTGTATTTACTGGTAGATCATTTTAAATATCTGGTAACAGAAAATCCATCGCTAAAAGGGGCATTTTTTGTAACGCTGTTTTTGCTGCTAACAGGATATGCCTACGGCACCTACCAGCGTAACGAAGTATGGAAAACCGATGAATCGCTATGGGCAGATGTGGCTGAAAAAAGCCCTAAAAACGGCCGTGGTTTAATGAACTATGGCTTAGCCCTGATGGCTAAAGGCGATTATGCCGGTGCTGAATTCTGCTACACGCAAGCCCTTAAGTACTCGCCAAATTACTCGTATCTGCATATAAATATGGGTGTATTAAAAGATGCCATGGGCCAGAAAGCCGAGGCAGAAAAGTACTTTAAGTATGCAGTAGAGTGTGGTGCAGGTTCGCCTAATACGTACTTTTACTACGGGCGTTTTTTATACCGTAATAACCGTAAAGAAGAAGCCGTTAACTATCTGTACAATGGCGAAAGGCTGGCCCCCAGCGATATTAACATCCGCTACCTGCTAATGGATGGCTTGTATGATTTAGAAAGATTTGAAGAGCTGAAACTGGTGGCGCAAAAAACGGTTGCGCTTTTCCCCGATGATAAACGCGGACAGGCATACGTAGCCGCCACACAAAACGCCAACGGCAAAAGCAAGTTGCAAATGCTGGAAGAAACAGCCACCAACAGCACCAACCCCGATGACTTTATTAACCTTAGCTTGTATTATTACAACGCCGGTAACTTTGAAAAATGTATAGAAGCCAGTAAAAAAGCACTGGCACTAAAACCCGATTATGCTGCCGCGTATAACAACATATGCAGTGCCTATAATGCTATGGGTAAGTTTAAAGAGGGTGCCGAAGCCTGCGAAAGCGCTTTAAAGATACAACCCGACTTTCAGTTAGCGAAAAATAACCTGGCCTGGGCCCGTAAAAACCTTAACAAGTGAGCAACGCAAACCCTACATTAAGTATTGTAATACCGGTGTATAACGAGGCGCAGGCACTGCCCCTGGTACTACCCGAGCTGATTGCCTTTGTAAACAAACACGATTACCGGTTAATATTAACCAACGATGGTTCAAAGGATAGTTCGTTACAAATAATGCGTGAGGCATTGGCCAATGAGCCAAATTGCAAGGTGGTAAACCACAAGGTTAACCGTGGCTACGGCGGCGCTATTAAAAGCGGAATACTGGAAGCTGAAACAGATTTTGTAATAACGATAGATGCCGATGGGCAGCATTATCTGGAAGATGTAAATAAGCTATTTACTTTTTTAAAAGAACGCGATGCCGATATGGTTGTAGGCAGCCGTAAAGGTGAAGCCGAGGCCAGCGCTATACGCGGGTTAGGCAAATCTATAATACGCAGTGTAGCCAAAATACTAATGCCTATAAACATATACGACATTAACAGTGGCATGAAAATATACAACACGGCTATGGCTAAAAAGTATATCCGGTTGTGTCCCGACTCTATGGCTTACAGCGATGTAATAGCCCTGGTATTTATCAGCCAGCGGCGATTAGTTTTGGAAGAATCTATCCGCATAAAAGTACGTGCTGCCGGCGAAAGCACCATTGGTGCCCGCACTGCCTTTGAAACAATAATGGAGATACTGAATGTAGTAATACTGTTTAACCCTATGCGGGTATTTTTACCGGTAGCCCTGTTTTTTGGTTTGGCAGGCACTGTATGGGAGGCGCAGTTTTTACTTACCGGCCGTGGTGTTAGTATTGGTGCCAACCTGTTAATAGTATCGGGTATTATATTTTTTACATTGGGCCTTATTACCGAGCAGCTATCGCAAATGCGGAAAAAGACCATTGACTAATGAGCGCTACCGCTGCCAAATATTATTTGTTTAGTATAGACCTGGAGGATGTACGCGATATGATACCGAACGGGTATCAGTACAAAGAAGCCGTGGTAGCCCCTACCCTGCAGTACCTTGACTGGCTGAAGAAGCATAACACCACTGCCACCTTTTTTATTGTGGGCAATACAGCCGAAAAATTTCCGGACCTGATACGCGAGATAGTGAAGCAAGGGCATGAAACAGCCTGCCATACTTACGACCATATACACCTTACCAAACAAACACCTGACGAGTTTAAGCGCGATACCGAAAAGGCGGTAAATGCAATAATGAAATGCGGCGCACCAAAAGTAGTTGGGTTCAGGGCGCCAACTTTCTCGCTGGTACAACGTACGCAGTGGGCATACGGTATATTAAAAGAGTTTGGCTTTACTTACTCATCATCGGTACTGCCTTCGGCTAACCCCATATTTGGCTGGAGCGATTTTGGCGGAGAGAAGATGATGGATGGCATTTACGAAATACCCATGAACATTGGTACGGCCCCGTTTAAAGTTCCGTTTGGCGGTGGCACCTATTTCAGGTGTTTACCACAACCGGTGCTTAACTATTTGTTTAAAAGCGCTGCCAGCCGCAACGAAACTGTGTTAGGCTATTTTCACCCGTACGATGTAAATACAGCGCAGGAGCATTTTATGCACCCGCACCTGAACGATAATAAACTGATGAATGAGTTGATGTATGTAAACCGCGGCAAGGTATTTAACCGGTTAGACGCCATAGTTGAACGCGGATTTAAGGTAATGCGGTACGATGAGTACTTAAAAGAGAAAACAAAATGACGGCAGTATTCGACGGCGAAGCACAGGTGCTTTCGCAGTACCTTATAGGCAAAAACTGTAGCGCTGCAATAGCCGCAGATTATGCTGCTGCTGTAAGCAAGCTGAATATAACACTAACCGGTACCGAAGCCAATGCTTACCGTAAAATGCTGGCATCGGGTTTTGTTATGCGTAGTGTAGATAGTGCGCTGGCGCTTACCAAATCTCAATCGCTGATACGTAAACGGATATTTGTAATGCTTGCATTACTGGAGTGCACCACCGAAAACACCAGGTACTTTCTGCCACAACCACGCAGCATTTTTTACTTTTTTATAATAGGCCTGCGCGTAGTGCGGGGCTTTGCTTTTGCCATTATTGGCTTACTAATTATTAAACTGCTGGGCATTGAATAGCGAACTATCACCCGCCGATTATATTGTGGTAGGCTCGGGGCTTACCGGTGCCATGGCAGCGCAAACGCTGGTAGAAAAAGGCGCGCAGGTACTAATGCTGGATGTGGCTTACCGCAACGAACAGGAACGCCCCTTCCCCTTAAAAAACTTTATAGATATACGCACACAAAGTACTGACCAGCGCCAACTTATGCTGGGCGAAAACTTTGAAGGCATACCCTGGGGACAGATTAAAACAGGTGCGCAACTTACCCCCGGCCGCAAGTATCTGATACGCGGGCTGGAGAAGTTTTTAAGCATGGCAAGCGAATCGTTTTTTCCGATGGAGAGCCTGGCTTATGGTGGACTTGGCAATGCCTGGGGGGCCGGTTGCTATATTTTTAGCGATAGCGAGTTTGAACAAATGGGCATAAAGAAAAGTCTGTTTGAAAAAAGCTACCAAACTGTTGGCGACCGCATTGGCATATCGGCGGGTATAGATGATGCACTGAAGTATACCGTTGAAGGGCTTAACAACATTC
>JBJOOW010000508.1:0-8178 GCA_046051095.1 Bacteroidota bacterium
TCCAGCGATATCACCGGGTAATTGTAAACAGTACCCGGGTTAATGTGGTTCTTCCACTTCATCATAAATGGTATGCGTATACCGCCCTCAAAATTGGTAAGCTTACCGCCTTTGTAAGGTGCATTATCGGTAGTGCCGTTATACGTAGCGCCACCGTTATCGCTTAAAAATACCACTATCGTATTATCGGCCAGCCCCATGCTATCAAGGTGGTGCATTAAGCGGCCCACCTGGTCATCCAGGTTTTTTATCATGGCCGCGTAAATGCGTTTTACAGGGTCTTTTATATTGGCAAATTGCTCGTAATATCCTTTGGGCACTTGTAGCGGCGCATGTGGTGCATTGTACGGCAGGTATAAAAAGAAAGGCGCATCGGCACTACGGTCAACAAATGCTATAGCTTCATCGGTTAGCTTATCGGTAAGGTACTTGCTTTCTTCTTGCCGCTCGCAGCAGTTGCGTAGTATTGCACAGTTACCGGTACGGCCTTCGGCTGTTTTCCATTCGTGCTGGTCCATATAATCGCGGCGCACCGGCATGTTTACAATGTTAGGGTCGTTCTTAGGTGCGTACAGGGTAAAGGCCTCGTAAAAACCATACTGGTAATCGAAACCCCGTGCAGTTGGTATAGCAAAATCCGCAGCGCCTAAGTGCCACTTGCCAACTATACCGGTTTTGTAATCATATTTTTTCAGCAGCTCGGCTAATGTTATTTCGCTTGGTGGCAGGCCCTGGCGCAATCGCTCTTCGGTAGGTGGCACCTCGGTAGATTTTATAGGCGTTAGCGGTTTAAAACGCGGCAGCATTTTAAATCCATAATACTCAGCCATATTTTTTAAGTACCGGTGATTAGGCTGAAACTCGTGCCCAAAGCGTTGTTGGTAACGGCCTGTAAGCAATCCCGCCCGCGATGGCGAACACACCGGCGACGAAATATAGCCTTCGCCAAACGTTACACCGTCTTTGCCAATCGCATCTATGTTAGGGGTAGATACCAGTTTGTTGCCATACAGCGATATATCGGTTTGCCCAAGGTCATCAGCCAGTATCAGTATTACATTCGGGCGCTTAAGTTGTGCTACGTTGGCTACCGGTTGTTGCAGGTATTCCTTTTTACCATCAATCAGCTTTTCATCAAAATATATTTTGAATTTATCGCTTTGTATCTGCTTAAATAAAAACGCCGAACACACGGTAGATACCGTTGCCAGCAATACAACAAAACCAATTCGTTTTCTGGTAAACATGAGCGTACTGTTTGAACTATAAAGATACCGTATATCAACGGGTTTGCTAAACCCATTACCACATTTAACTGCTATTGCGCAAAAAAACAAACCCTCTGTTAAAGGCTAACCACTTACCCGTTAGCCTTTTGTGTACATCTGTAAAGTGTGTATTGATATTTAATGGAAAAGTAGAAAATATTCTCCGTTATCTTGCCGTTGATTTAACATAAAATGAAAGTGGTTTTTTGTTTTAACTTTTACAAACGCTGGTGGCATACAGGTATAGCAATACTGGTGCTGTTGTGTATGTGTTGTGGTGTACAGGCACAACAGGTGCCGGTATACAGGCCAAACGTTAACCGTGTGCTGTTTGTGCTCGATGTATCGGGCAGTATGAAAGAGAAATGGGGCGAGCGGGTTAAGTACGATATTGCCAAACAACTGTTATACAAGCTGATAGATTCGGTAGAGAAGAAAAACCCTAACGTAGAGTTTGCCGTACGCGCTTTTGGTTACCAGTACGATAAAGGCCAGCGCAATTGTAAGGATAGTAAACTGCTGGTGACCTTTGCTAAAAACAATGCAGAGAACATTAGGCTGGCGCTGGATAGAATTAAGCCACAGGGTATGACTCCAATTGCCTACTCGCTTCAACAGGCTGTTAACGATTTTCCTGTTGATGCAAAAAGCCTTAATTCAATTATCATAATAACCGATGGTAATGAGAACTGTGAGGGCAACCCTTGCCAGGCTTCGCAAAGTCTGTTAGATAAGCGTATATCGTTACGCCCGTTTATTGTAGGCCTTAATGGCGGCGATGAGTTTGTACAAAAGCTAAAATGCATAGGCGAAGTACTCGATACCAAAGATGAGCCCTCGTTATATAATACAGTGGGTGTAATTATTAAGCAAACGCTTAATACCACTACAGCGCAGGTTAACCTGTTGGACGCAGCCGGTAACCCAACGCTTACCAATCTACCGTTTACATTGTATGACCATGCCAGTGGCAAAATGTTGTACAACTTTATACATACCATTAACGAAAAGGGTAATCCCGATACGTTATATCTGGACCCTGTTGGTGTGTACGATTTAGAATTACACACCTATCCACCTATTAAAAAAACAGAGATAGAGCTGGTGCCCGGCAAGCATACTATTATTGCGGTAGATGTACCGGTAGGCGATGTTACGGTTACCTGTGCCGGTGCCTCGCTGGCTAACAACAACGCTCAGGTACTTATGCGCCCTGCTGCCGAACCTAAAACTATTTTAAACGTGCAGGACCTGAACGAAACCGAAACATATGTAGCCGCACCATTTAAGTTAGAGATACTTACTACACCCGGAATTCTACTCGATACAACCGTGGCAGCCATGGTGGCAAACCAACTGGCTGTACCTAACTATGGTACCTTGTCAATAACCAGTACCGATAAATACTCGGCGGCTGTTTTTCGCGAACGCAATAATGCATTAGAGTTGGTAGAACGGTTTGATATCACCAGCCGGGTAGATAATCATAAGTATCAACCCGGCGAGTATATGCTGGTATCTAAATCAAGATCAAGTTACGATAGCGAAACCACCAAAATACAAAAGTTTACAGTAGAAGAAGGCAGAATGGTAGTAGTAACGTTAGAATAGTTGGCAGTCCACAATTGTCAGTCGGCAAAAAGAATGATGTGAAATGAGATATAAAGAATATAACGGTAAGATGTATAAGTGCAGAGTATTGGCTCTGTCTATCGTCTTATGTCTCATGTCTGTTGTCACATACGCTCAGGAACGCACCCGTATATTAATACTGGTAGATGCTTCGCTGAGTATGAAAAACGAATGGAAGGGCGGCACCAAGTGGGATATAGCCCGCACGGCTATTGCTAACCTGGCCGATAGTATAGCAGAGGTGCCCAACTGCGAACTGGGCATGCGTGTGTTTGGTCACCTGTACCCCGAGCCCGATAAAAACTGCCACGATACACGGCTGGAGATTAAACTGGATACCGCCAATGCCAAAGCAATTAAGCGCAAGCTGGATGAAATACGCCCCAAAGGTATTACACCGCTGGTGTATTCTATTGAGCAAACAGTGGCCGACTTTGGCAAAGTACCCGGCAAAAACATACTGGTAATTATTACCGATGGCGAAGATGCCTGTAACCGCGACCCATGCTCGGTTGCATTAATGTTGCAGAAGAACAACATTGTGCTTCGTCCGTTTATTATTGGCATGGCCTTACAAGCACGCACGGCCGATGATATGCAATGCATGGGCAAGTTGTTTAATACCAATACCGCCGAAGAGTTTGGTGAAACACTGCGCAATGTAGTTTCAGAATCTATCGCCAAAACATCGCTGCAGGTTAACCTGAACGATGCCGGTGGCAAGCCTACCGAAACCGATGTAAACATGACTTTTTACGATGCCGAAACCGGTTTGGCAAAGTACAACATGTTTCATACCCTTAACCAGCGCGGCCTGCCCGATACCATAGTAGTATCACCTATGTTTACCTATACACTGCAGGTACATACCGTACCACCCGTGGTAGTAAACAATGTTGTGCTTAAAAAGAATTTTCATAACACTATCAATGTAAAAGCACCACAGGGCTATTTGAACTTTACGCTGCAGGGCGCCATATCGCGCTCATCTACCATGGAACGTATTAAATGCCTGTTGCACTACCCCGGCCAGCAGCTTACGCTGAACGTACAAAGCTTAAACACTACCCAAAAGTACCTGTGCGGCACTTACGATCTGGAGGTACTTACCCTGCCACGCACGTACGTTAAGGGCGTAAAAATTGAGCAGAGCAAAACCACCGATGTGCAGATACCCTCGCCGGGTATTGTAACTATTAATAAAAGCTTTGATGCATACGGCGCCATATTTATAACTGTAGAGGGCCACCTGGTAAAAATTTACGACCTGAACGTAAAAAACAAACAGGAAACCATAGCACTCCAGCCCGGTAAATACCGCATCGTTTACCGCTCTAAAGCGGCGCGCACTATCCACACCACCGTTGATAAAGAATTTGACATAACTGCCGGTGGTAGTGTAAGTTTGAAGCTTTAATAACCACCTTTTTCACAGGTGACTTTAACACAAACACACAAAAAATGGCTTTAGCAGATTACGTGGTAACCGGCAAAAAGGATACCCGCTCGGGTTTTGGTGCAGGTATTTTACAATTAGGAAGAACTAACCCTAATGTGGTGGCACTATGCGCCGACCTGGCAGGCTCGTTAAAGCTGGATGAGTTTATAAAAGAATTTCCTGAGCGCTACGTGCAAACCGGTGTAGCGGAAGCGAACATGATAGGCATTGCTGCGGGTATGACCATTGGTGGCAAAATACCATTTGCCACTACGTTCGCTAACTTTGCTACAGGCCGAGTGTACGACCAGATACGCCAAAGTGTAGCCTACAGTGGTAAAAACGTAAAAATAGCAGCCTCGCACGCGGGCTTAACCCTGGGCGAAGACGGCGCTACCCACCAGATACTGGAAGACATTGGTCTGATGCAGATGCTTCCCGGCATGGTAGTTATTAACCCCTGCGATTACAACCAAACCAAAGAAGCAACCATTGCTGCCGGAGAATATGTAGGCCCGGTATATCTGCGCTTTGGCCGCCCGGCCTGGCCTATATTTATGCCAGAGGGCAGCTTTAAAATTGGCAAAGCCATACTAATGAACGAAGGCAAAGATGTTACCATTATTGCCACCGGCCACCTGGTATGGAAAGCAGTAGAAGCTGCTAAGCAACTAGAGGCCGAAGGGCTTTCGGTAGAGCTGATAAACATACACACCATTAAACCGCTTGATAGCGAAGCCATACTTAAATCGGTAGCTAAAACACGTTGTGCGGTAGTGTGCGAAGAGCACAACCGCATAGGCGGTTTAGGCTCGAGCGTGGCTACCCTGCTTGCGCAGGAGCTGCCAACTCCGATTGAGTTTGTAGCTGTTAACGACAGTTTTGGCGAAAGCGGCACACCTGACCAGCTACTTACCAAATACGGCCTTGATACAATCGACGTTGTAAAAGCCGTACAGAAAGTGGTTAAGAGAAAATAATCGGCTGTTATATTTTCTGCCGAAGGCAGAAAGGTCCCCTCTCGAGAGGGGATGATAAAATTTTCAGTAAGAAAATTTTATCAGGGGTGTGTTGTATTAACGGGCTTTAGCCCGTTTAAACAGAGTAAAATTCTGCTTATCAAATTGCCGTTTGGCTTTAGCCAACGGCATAGTTACTGCTTGCTTAGCTACATTGACCTTTCTTATTACATTCCTCCTGCATTTCCTATGCGCCTCCGTGCAAAACCTACAGCTATTGTATTTCTATGTTCTCTTAGCATTTAGCCTCCTGTTTATAAGGCATCTGTAATTATAACAGCGGTATACTATTATGTTTTCTATGTTCCTATGTGGTTTAAAAATGTATTTGTATTGCATTAGAGCATTAAACCTTTTGTTAAATTGCCGGTCATATCAGCAACCCTAATGCCTTATGACCGATAGAGAAATATTGGATTTATTCCATTCAGGTTCCGGTAAGGAACGTGCTTTTACTTTGCTGATAGACCGTTACCAGCAAAAAGTATACTGGCACATACGACGTATGGTACAAAACCACGACGATGCCAACGATGTTATGCAGAACGTTTTTATTAAAGTATGGAACGGGCTGGAGAACTTCCGTGCCGACTCGCAATTGTTTACCTGGTTGTACCGCATAGCTACCAACGAAACCATTACGTTCATTAATTCGCGTAATAAAAAGGCTACCATTAGTTTTGATGGTACCGATAGCGACGACGATGAAGGCGGCTATTCTCCATCTAATTACCTGAAGGGCGAAACCCACCAGGTAGATGGCGACGATATACAGGCCCGCCTTCAAAAAGCTATCGAAAGCTTGCCTGAAAAACAGCGCATTGTGTTTAATATGCGTTATTACGACGAAATGCCTTACGAGCAGATGAGCGAAGTGCTGGGCACCAGCGAGGGCGCTTTAAAGGCCAGTTACCACCACGCCGCCCAGAAAATTGAAAAATATTTGTTAGGCGAAGATTAAACCTTTGGTGTTCGGCACTGTCAGAACACTGCAAACAAAATGGAAACCAGAAATGACATATTAAACGAACTGAAAGCGATAGCCCCAAGGCTGGCTTCGCTGGAGAAAAAGAACCTCTACGAAGCACCCGAAGGTTACTTCGAACGTTTCCGCAGCGATATACTGGAGCAGGTAAAAATGAACCCGGTACAAAGCGAACTTAAAAACGTAGCACCATCGCTGCTGAATATAGAGAAGAAATCCGCCGGTGTACCCGATGGCTACTTCAATACCTTTAGTGCTGACTTGCTTAAAAAAATACGCAGCAACGAAACTACTACCGAGTTAAGCGCCATTGCACCTACGCTGGCTAAACTTGAAAAAGCAAATACTGGTGAGGTTCCCGCAAACTACTTTGCGCAGTTTCCGGCACAAATGGCTAACCTGATAGCACAACAAAAACCGGCTACAGAGCAATCGGCTTTACCTAAGTGGTTATTGTCGGTAAACGCAGTGCTCGAAAACATTACCGCGGTAGTGTTTAAACCCAAATACTCGTTTGCCTTTGCCGGCACATTTACTATAGCACTGGTAGCGGTAATGGTGTTTAACCAACCTCAACCACAGCAACCCTGCACCGATTTTTTGTGTATGGCCAACAGCATTAGCAATACCGAGCTGGATGAATACCTGAACAGCCGGGTAGATGTAGGCGATGAAGTATTTGAATTAAACGGAACCGATGCGGCAGAGTCTATAAGTACAAGCGGCGACAATATGAAAGATGCCATGAGCACACTAAGCGATGAAGAACTAAACAATGTAGTGTTGGATTAATAAAGCAGAACCGGATTTATAAAAAGTAAAAACTGAGAAAAATGAAAAAGATACTGATGATACTTAGCATAGCCGTTAGTACCGTGGCATTTGCCCAGCAGGGCCCACCGCCTGCCGGTGGCGAACCCAACAGAGGTGAACGTATAGAAGCGCTGCGTGTGGCTTTTATAACCGAGCGGCTAAACCTTACACCAGCCGAGGCACAAAATTTCTGGCCGGTGTACAACCAATACCGTAACGACCTGGATGCACTGCGTAAAAATTTCAAGCAAGGTCCCGATGTACAGCTAACAGCCGAACAGCAGTTAGACTTTGAACAAAAAAAGCTCGATTTAAAAAAGAGGTATACCGCGCAGTTTGAAGGCGCACTGGGGAAAACCAAAGTTAACCAGTTGTATAACCTGGAGGCTGAGTTTCACCAGAAACTTAAAGAGCTGCGCGAACAGCGTATGCAGCAACGCGGCGGCGGACAAGGCCCTCCTCCGGGCCAGGGCGGTGGCCGTCAGGGCGGCAGGTTCTAATCAATAGTAATAACTATATACAACCGGCGCAAACACATCGTGTTTGCGCCGGTTTATTTTTATGGAGATATATGTATTCTTCTGTTCTCTTGTATTATGCTTCCCACTTAATCACTCATTATACTTTATTGCTCTGGCTGTTCTAATGTTTCTATGTGGTGAAAAAACGTATTTGTATTAAAGAACTTATATTCACTACACCAATACCCACCATGAACTTTACCAATCCATACTGGGCCCGCAAGCGCATTGCTGCGTTAGATGCTGAAAAAGATGCGCACGAAATTTCGCACCTGGCCTTCGAAGTGCGCTATGGTACGCCGTTGTTTACGCACTCTATTTTTTCGGTGGCCTTTGCGCGCCAGGCGGCTGTGCCTTCTATTGCAAAAGTGCTGTACCGCAATGGCAAGGGTGGTATTATTACCAATACACGTAAGCGCAATAACGATACGCTTATCTTCTTTGGCGAGTTTTATAAGCACGGTGTTAACCCCGAAGGCCGCAAGGCTATAGAGTTGCTTAA
>JBJOOW010000509.1:0-3816 GCA_046051095.1 Bacteroidota bacterium
CAAAGGCGGCGAAGAACTAAATAAGATATACGATAAGTTTGAACCACTTATTAAGGATCTGAAGGCAAAAGGCATATCGGTTAAGTTTGATGATGACGACACCAAGCGTCCTGGGTTTAAATTTGCCGAGTACGAACTAAAAGGCGTACCGGTACGATTGGCTATGGGCATGCGCGATTACGAAGCCGGTACGGTAGAAGTAGCCCGCCGCGACACCAAAGAAAAGAGCGTACAACAGTTTGAAGGCATTGGTACTTACGTTGAGCAATTGCTGGTAGATATACAAGCCAATATTTACAACAAGGCTAAGGCATTCCGCGATAGCCACATACGCGAAGTAAATACCTGGGATGAATTTTTGAAGGCAATTGAAGAGCCTGGCTTTATTTCGGCGCACTGGGACGGCACACCAGCCACCGAAGAGAAGATAAAGGAGCTGACAAAAGCCACCATACGCTGCATACCGTTAAACAACCCACAACAAGAAGGCAAATGTGTGTTTAGCGGCAACCCAAGTAAAGAGCGTGTAATATTCTCGCGGGCGTACTAATGCACTGAAGCAATACGAACAAAAAAGCACAGAAAGTTTCTGTGCCTTTTTTGTTTACCGGAACTGTTACTTTTTACACTAACCGGCATTACATCACCGCTATGCAAACTGCGGCTAAATGGACAGGTATAACTATTGCATTTACCTTATTGTGTATAATACTATGGCATTTACAGTACAGAGAATATGCAGGCAGTACGTTTGTTTGTGTTTGTGGCCTGGTAGCAACACCCATAGCTATAATATTGTGGCATAACCTGCATTGTCTTATCAGACTATTGCTATTAGTACTCTACGCACCTATTCTATTTATCTTTTTACTATCGGGCATGTGTGCCTACACTCCAACAGGCACGGCTTATATGTGTAAGAAACACAAAAACGTATTATTGGTAGAAAAGAGCCTGGATTGTGGTGCCTGGGATAGTTCGCCAGCATATTCAATTGACAAAGAAATATACCTTACCGAACACCTAAAGTATGTAACCCGCTTTACACCAACACCCGATACCAGCGAATGGAAAATTACAAAACCATAACTTTAGCGTGTAAGAATATTCACATATAAATTTTGCAGCACCTGTAAGGGTGCTATCTTTGTGCTTAAATCAAACTAAAGCACTATGAAAAAACTATTCTTACTCGCTGCCACCTGGTTGCTTTACCACACTACGTTTGCACAATACTGTGGTATGTCGGGTGCCAGTATATGTACTCCTTCGGGCACATTAAATAGCCCGGGATTTAACCCACCATCCGAAGCCTTGCCAACAATGATCAACGGTGAGCTATCATCAACCGTACTTCAGTTTAAAAACTTCGACACAATTGCATTTGGAGGACAGTTACTAACTGTACAATCGTTAAGATTAGACTCTATAGGTAACTTACCTGCGGGGCTATGTTGGGCCACCAACAAAAACAACAATACCTGGGCTAACCAGGAAGACGGCTGTATAGTACTAAACGGCACTACTTGCTCTACACCCGGGCAGTATAAACTTAAAATGATAATAACTGTAAACGTAGGGGTGCCCATACAAACCGACGCAGATGCAGCCAATATGAAATATTATCTGCGTGTGAAAAACGCTGGCGCAATAGATATACCGGTAGATACATCGCAAACAGCTAATAACCCTATTATAGCCTATGGACCGGCTGCAGATTGCAACCCGGTATTTTCGGTAGATCTTGGTGCAGATAAAACGGTATGTAACGGAAGTAACATTACATTAAATCCGGTAACCCACTCGGGCGTACCTCCATATACCTACAACTGGTCATCTATCGGCGATGCATTAAGCTGCACTACCTGCGAGCATCCTCAGGTTTCATTAACTCAAACAAGTTTATTCTCGGTAACTGTTATAGATGCTACCAATGCATCGGTTAGTGACAATATTAACTACACAAATAACGGCAACACCAATCAGGTACAGTTTACAGCAACCAGCACCGGTATAGACTGTGCCCACCCCACAGACAATACCACTGTAACCATTACAGGCGGCAATGCTCCATACTATACCTTTTGGGGCGATGGTGCAGATAGTACATGGGGAACAAACCCGTCGCACATATACAGCCAGTATGGCACGTACGTAATTTCGGTAACCGATGCCAACAACTGTGTAACTTCCAACACCAATACAGTTGATTTTAATGGTATATTAATTACAGCCACACAAACTACCCATCCTAATTGCATTAACCAAAACACAGGCAATATTGCTGTTAGCGCTACCGGAGGAACAGCTCCCTATACATTTGCATGGAGCAATAACGCCACAACAAACAGTATAAGTAATTTACAAGCAGGCATATATACTGTTACCGTAACCGATGCAGCCGCCTGCTCGTTTGCCAAAACATTTAATCTTGCACCACTTAACGGCTGGGGGTACTATGTTTATACGGTTGCCTCTGGCAGTAACTGCAATAACAATGGCAGCATTACAACCAACGTATATGGCGGCATCGAACCTTACAGTTTTCAATGGAGTAATGGATCAACCGTGCAATCCCCTACACACCTTGCCGGGGCTACTTATCAGGTTTCGGTTACCGATGCAAATGGTTGTGTAGCCACAGCCAGTGCCATAGTTCCATCTACCTGTTACAGCATAATCAGTGGCAATGTGTTTAATGACCTAAACAGCAACTGCACACATGATGCCGGAGAAGACTCTCTGTCTCAATCTGTATTTGTAACCGCACAAAAAAATGGGGGGCAAACTTATTATGGATATGCATCGGCAAACGGCGACTATAGCATTATGGTATCTGAGGCAGGTACTTACAGCCTGGGTGCATCATCGGGCTACGGAGTATGTGGCATATTAACGCTGTGCAACAACGCCAGCCACACGGTTACTATTGCAACACTTGGCGACACATCATTAAACAATAACTTTGGTTTTAGTGGTGCAGCAGGTTTCGACCTGAACATACACCCCGGATGGACAACCGGCAACCCGGGCTTTACCAAAGATTATTGGGTTTACTACGGCAACAACTCTCCTACCAATTATAACGGCACGGCTACTGTAAGTTTTAATTACGATGAAAACCTGATTTACCAGTCATCTACACCGGTTGCACAACATAACCTTGCCACCCACACACTTACGTGGCTGGTAGATTCTATACCAGCCAATTCTTACTTCTGGGTAGAGCAACTACGCTGTACGTTTATGGTACCACAAACATTAAGCCTTGGCCATTTACTGCATAGCAATTTCAGAATGGACCCAACCGTTGGCGATTGCGATTCGAGCAATAACAAATTATTTGTTTCTGAAACAGTAGTTGGCTCGCACGACCCGAACGAGAAAAAGGTTGAACCGGCAAACGATATTATTGAAGAAGATTCGGTGTTGACCTATACCATCGGTTTTCAGAACACCGGCACCGACTCTACTCACTTTATAATTATTAAAGATACCCTTTCACCCTATCTGGATCCGGCTACAGTGCGCAACATAGCCAGCAGCCATCCTTATTCAGATTTTTCGGTATCGGGCACCGGTATACTTACCTGGACATTTAACCCACTGAGATTAGTGGATAGCTTTACCAACGAACCGGGTAGCCATGGCTTTGTAAAATTCACTATTAAGAAAAAAGCCAACCTGCCGTTGTTTACACAAATAAGCAACACTGCCCACATTTACTTTGATTATAACCCGGCAGTAGTTACCAATACAGTAACCAACCGCCTTACCGAACCTACCGGTATATGGCATATACGCGCTACCGATAAC
>JBJOOW010000510.1:0-3624 GCA_046051095.1 Bacteroidota bacterium
GGATAGATAAAGGTGCAGGTGTACGTGCAGTATACAGCGGAAACAGAGTCATAATGACTCCCCGTTTTTTCTGCTATTTCGATTACCCTGCTACAATAAAAGATAAAAAAGGTGCATGGTATATGACTTACCTGCCTGCGAAAAAGGTATATCAGTTTAACCCGCTTACCAAATCAATTACTACTAAACGTAATCTGGTGTTGGGCGGGCAGGCTAATGTATGGACAGAGCATATCGCTACTACTCAGCAATTGGAACATCAGACAATGCCTAGATTGGCTGCTATGGCAGAGGCTTTATGGAGCGCACCAGTAGTAAAAGACTATCAGAGCTTCATAAGCAGGCTAGCACAACTGCAACAAGCTAAAATATTACCCGTGCAGCACTAAGCGCAGTGCGGGTAAGCCGGTTGGGCTTTTCATTTAAAATCAAAGGGCTTATAATCTGCACCGCAGCCTGTAACATGCGATACGAGCGCGTTATTTTTACTGGTGTAGGTACTAACCCAATTGTATTTTTTATACCATAAACCGCTACAGCAAAAAAGTGTCGCATCAGCAGGTTAACATCCCGCGAAATGGCGGATAGTATTGATATTGGTTCTGCTGAATAATTGCCACCACGTTGCAGATAGTTATAGCAAGCCTGTTTCAAATCGTTGTTGCTCATTACGCCATATAAGGCATCGGCCAGTATATTAACGGTAGCATTTTGTTTATGCCGTGTTTTGTAAAACTGTTCAACAGCTATAGTGAGCAACCATTGTTTTTTTTCTTCGCTCAGTTGTTCGTTGGTTGTAAGTGCATTAATAATGCGCTCTCCCAAAGCATGTACATCGGTAAAGGCTACGGTCATACCCCCTCCGGTTAAAGGGTGGCGCATATTAAGCGAATCGCCAAGTAATACAGCCCCCTGTTTTAATTTCGGCCTGGCCGGTATCAGGTGATTAGGCATAACTTTAAACTTTCCTTCTTCTACTGCCGCCATATACGAGGGCTTAATTTCATTGGGTATCTGCGCACCTATTTTATCGCGTAAAAAAGCTGTTAACTCCTCGCTTTTCTTTGGCGGCTCATTGCCGGGGAAATCGATTAACACACGTGTTTCGGTAGATGATACAGGATAAACTAAACAGGGTGATGGCTCTGCTATTATTACATGGCCATGGTTAGCGTAAGGCAGGTTACAATCTTTAAGCAGCATACCTAAAAAGTAGCTACTCACTTTTTTTTCATTTGCCGATAGTTTTTCGCGGAAACCAGAGAACATGCCATCGCATACTACTGTTAGTGGTGCCTGTATTTGTTTTTCTTCTTTAGTGGCGGCATCTGTATAACATACGCCGTTAATTGCTTTCTCGGTTTCTTTAAACGAATTTACAGTCCCTTCAATCACTGTAACGGTAGGTAGCAGTTGTAGAAAGTTACGTATACCTTGTACAAATTTGCCGTTTCTAAATCCACGCCCATTTTCTACATCAGGGTACGATACTTTAAAATTCTTTCCATTTAAAAACAGCGCATATCCGGTTACCGGTTGTGCATCAAGCCCATCCAGTAAATGGCCAAGGTTCATTTGTTGTAGTTGTAATACACCGCCGGGCTGTAACAGTTCGCCTACTATACGGTCTTGCTCTTTCAGACTCTTTTCTATAACAGCCACCCGTATGTTATGTTGGCCCAGGTAAGCGGCTAACGCACCACCGGCAACACCCGCGCCGATAATGCAAATGTCGAATGTATTCTTGTTATCCATATTTACTAATTAAGTAAGTGAAGTGCCGGCCACAGAAGATTAATGAAACAACGCTCCGCCTGCAGTACCGGCACTTCTTTCCAACTAAAACAAAACCGATTCTTCTATTGCTCTATCGGGTATTACCATAGCGCGGTTATACTTAATATCGTCCAGTGCTTCAGTAATACGGTTCAGGCGTTTTTTAGTAATAGCATAGTTTGGGTCGTCTACATTCAGTTTTTTGCGTATCTGCTCTACGTACTTATTCATTACTTTATCAACTATTTCCATATTGTTGGTTTCTACCATCATTTTTGCAGCAAGGCCTTTGCGTATTTTTACCACTTCGGTAAACACATCAGGGTTGTTGTAAATTTTTGCCAGTGTAGCCATTGCCATTACCTGTGGTATAGCGCAAAAGCGAAACACCTGCGGGTCGCGAATCATATCCAGGTACAGTATACAGTTAGATACATGTTGCAGGGCATCGGTCACCAGTTCGTTAATACACGCCAACGATTCTGCCGAGTGTGGGTTTTTTTGTAGCTCATCTAACCGGTTAGTATACTTGCCCCATATTTCCTTTGGCCAGAAAGAACGGCCCAGGTTCAGGTCCTCATAGTAGTCGCGCGAGATGTTTGTTTTTTGAAGCAGCAGGCCCATAGAGTTAGCCAGTTCGAAATTGGAACCCAGTTGTTGGCTCTCAAGCCCCGAGGCATAAAACAGGTTTGAAAGTCCTATACCCACTAATCCTGCAACGTAGTAACAGTAATCATCATAGTCAGTAAGTGTTACCACTTTACGGCTGGCATAGTCGGCCATACCGTTGCCCATCTTTTCACATATGTTGGTTATAACGTCCCTATACTCTGGTTTAAGGGTGTGAAACAAGTTTGTTACTTTATCGAAATTAGCCAGCAGCACTCGGTAATCATCCGAGTCGCCTACTCCTTTAATTTTCCAACCACGCTCAGCACATTTTTTATGAAAGTTACGCAACAGGGGCAGCCGTAATTCTTCGGGGTAAGTCATATCGTCCTCTACTGAATCAAGGCCGCGCAACACCAGGTAAAATACACATACAGGGTCGCGAAGCTCAATGGGTAGTTGTTGAATAACTACCGCAAACGAGCGCGATACCTGGTTAAGGGCAGCGTAGCAAAAGGTACGGTCGTTCAGTTTGCGGGCCAGTACCTCCAGCGGTTCTTTGTTGGCTTTGATGGCATAATCGCCGAATTTGATTTTAAGTATAGCCATCAATTCAGATGGTTTGTTGGCAGATTTCAGAAGGTCAAGTACCATGGTTTCTCAGTTTTAAGTTGCGAAATAGGGGTTTGCGGAAAATTCGCAATACAAGTGTAAACAAAAAGCGAATATTTCGCATTTGCAATAGCGAATTTTTCACTTTTATTTGTTGATAGTTTTTAAACAAGCATTTTAAATATGCCGGCAATAACTAAAAAAGGCAGCCTTAATGGCTGGAAACTCAATACTGACAGGGGAAGACAATGGTGGAGCGCTGTTGATAAAACAATTGATTTTACCTCTCAGGGTGATGTTTTTAAGTACAATAAAGGCCTGAATCCTAACAGTGGGGATAAGGTTTTTAGGGCACAGATGACCGAAAATTTGGTTCAAACAGAGCTTTGGGAAGTGCCTTATCCCGACGAAATGAGCGATATTTTCGCAAGAAAGGTGTTCCAATCTGCTTATCGTGGCATTCACTTTTACAGGCACCTGCAATCAGCAGAAGGCCATTGGCCCGGCGATTATGGTGGACCCATGTTCCTGCTACCTGGACTTATAATCGCCAGCTATGTTACCGAAACCCCACTACCCGAATCTCATCAGAAGCTTATAAGTCGCTATATGTTTAACCACCAAAAC
>JBJOOW010000511.1:0-3294 GCA_046051095.1 Bacteroidota bacterium
ATCTATCTTAATAAAATAGGTATCGTAATTGTGCGGGTCGGGTAGCTTGTGTAACACAAGTATACCACCGGTTTGCGCCATTGCCTCTAACTGCAACACACCCGGCATAACGGGGTTACCCGGAAAATGCCCTTTAAAAAATTCCTCGTTCATGGTAACAGCCTTAACACCTACTACCTCGTTATCGGTAAGGTGTATAACCTTGTCAATCATTAAAAACGGGAAACGGTGAGGCAATATCTTTTCTATTGCCACTGTGTTGTATACCGGCTGCTTGTTAGGGTCGTACTGCGGCGCAGGGTCTTTCATTTTCTCCTGCTT
The DNA here is from genome assembly GCA_046051095.1 of Bacteroidota bacterium. Lineage (GTDB taxonomy): Bacteria > Bacteroidota > Bacteroidia > Chitinophagales > LD1 > Bog-950. Next base: position 322 of record JBJOOW010000511.1, read on the forward strand.
AATATGCTGCTTTAGTACTTTGGCAAACTCTACATTATGCTTGTGGCCGGGTTTGGTAGCAATAATGTTGGCGTTAATAGGGGTGCCTATCAGGCCCAGGTCGCCAACCACATCCAGTAGTTTGTGGCGGGCTGGTTCGTTATGGTGGTGCAGGTCTACGTTGTTAAGTATACCCTCTTCTACCACTTTAATATCCGGCTTATTAAAAAGCTCGGCAAGTTTTAATCGTTCCTCTTCGCTAACCGGCTTATCTACAACTATTATGGCGTTGTTAAGGTCGCCGCCACGTATTAAGCCTGCATCATACAGCATCTCCAGTTCGTGTAAAAAACAGAATGTACGGGCAGGGGCTATCTCTTTCTTAAAGTCGGCCACCTTATCCATGGTTGCGTGTTGCTGGCCCAGTACTTCGCTCTTATAATCAATAAGGGCAGTTACCTTGTAGCGGTTGCTTGGCATCGCCAGGTATTCTACGCCACTCTCTTTGTCAACGTAATGTATATTCTGGCGCAGTTCAAATACATCGCGGTCTTCGCCCTGCTCCTGTACTCCTGCCTTTTCAAGTGCCTCTACAAAAAAACGGGCGCTGCCATCCATAATAGGCATCTCTATACCGTTAAGTTGTACCAGGCAGTTGTCTATCTGCAGGCCTACCAGTGCGCTCATTACATGCTCTACGGTGGCAACCATAGCGTTACCTTTTTCGAGTGTAGTGCCGCGTTGTACGGTTGTAACAAGGTCGCAATCAGCGTTTATTACAGGCTGCTCGGGCAGGTCGGTACGTTGAAATTTAATGCCGTGATTGGCAGGTGCCGGCTGAAAAGTTACGGTAACGTTTTGGCCGGTATGCAAGCCTACGCCTGATAGCGAGGTTGACTGTTTGATTGTCTGCTGTAAAGAATGCGTCATTAACCGTTACTAAGGGGTGACAAAACTATTATTTTACACGACATTAACTATAAATGCACGTTTTCTTTCAATAAATCAGCCTTTATCGGCCAGTTTTTTCTCTAAATCCTTAACCCGCTGTATAAGCTGGGGCAATATTTTCATTGATGCCAGTATGCGGTAATGCTCGCGGGCATCAATAGCCGGCGCACCCGATACGCCTCTGCCTTTTTCGGGTATATCGTGTATTACGGCTGCCTGCGCCTGTATTTTAACGTTGTCGGCTATGGTAAGGTGGCCCGTAATGCCAGCCTGCCCTCCTATCATTACATTTTTGCCAAACTTGGTTGAGCCCGAAATGCCTGCCTGGGCAGCAATAACCGTGTTATCGCCCAGCTCTACATTATGCGCTACCTGTATCAGGTTATCCAGCTTTACACCATTGCCTATGCGGGTAGAGCCCATCACAGCACGGTCAATTGTAGTGTTAGCGCCTACTTCTACATCATCGCCTATTACTACATTACCTGTTTGGGGTATCTTTTTATAAGTGCCATCGGGCTGCGGGGCAAAGCCAAAGCCATCGCTGCCTATTACAGCGCCCGAGTGTATAATGGCACGTTTACCTACCTTACAATCGTGGTACACCGAAACGTTGGCGTATATAATAGCATTATCGCCTATCTCGGCATTATCGCCAATATAGCTATTGGGGTAGATAGTTACGTTGTTACCTATTTTTACATTATCGCCTACATAGCTAAAGCTGCCAAGCTGAAAGCCGCTACCATAGGTTGTGTTTTTACCAATGTGCGAATTGGCCTCTATACCGGTATCTTTTTTATTGCCTGTCATGGCTGCATAGGCCTCCATAAGCACCTGAAAAGCCTGATAGGGGTCTTTTACGCGTAGTGCGGCGCCAATATTAGCTGTGTTGTATTCCAGTGTTTCGTCGCAAAGTAAAATACCAGCCTTTGCAGTTTGTGCATAGTGGTAATACTTGGGGTTACCTAAAAAGCAGAATGAGTCAGCGTCTGCTTCTTCTATTTTGGCCAGTTTACTAACCCTTGCATTTGGGTTACCTTCCAGTTTTGCGTTTAGCAAAACAGCTAAATCCTTCGCAGTAATCTCCATCTCCGGTTTTATGGTATATGTGTGCTCGTTAAACGCGCACCCGTTCTTTTATTGTGTGCGCTAAGAAAATACTTTTCCACACATAATACATACCATTTAAACCAGCCTGAATACTATTTAATAATCACCCGGGTAAAACTCTCCATCTGATCCGTATCACCACTTGTTTTGACAGTAATCATGTACTGTAAAGCTATATACAACAACATTTGTACTGATTTTATTGAACCATAAAAAAGCAGTATGACTAACATTAGAAGACTATTTCAGGTACTAATCATTGCCTCGCTATTAATTACAACAAATGCGTGCAGCAAGAAAAATTCGGACAATAACACCGATAACACAAGCACTATTGTTTTCAATCCATCACTTACATATGGAACTGCGAACGATTTAGAAGGCAACTCCTACAAAACAATAAAAATAGGAAACCAAACCTGGATGGCAGAAAACCTGCGAACCACCAAATACAATGATGGCATGAGCATATCCAGAACATTGGTAGATTCTGCGATATACAACCCCAGCACTGGTAGCTACGATAGTTATAATAGTACCGATGCCAACGATACTATAAGAAACATGGGGCTTTTATATAACTGGTATGCTATAGCAACAGGCAAATTAGCACCAGCAGGATGGCATATTGCCACACAAGCAGAGTGGGATACATTAATATTAAACCTGGGAGGAATAAGCAATGCCGGTGGTAAATTGAAAGAAGCAGGGTTAACCCACTGGGTTACGCCAAACGAAGGCGCAACAAATGAGAGCGGATTTTCGGCACTGCCATCGGGTAGATTTTATATAACAGGACCCAGCTTTACCAATTACAGTAACAACGCCTATTTTTGGTGCGCTACACCTTACAATGCCGGAGAAGGCACCATGTACAGTGTAACCTACTCAGATAAAGCAATATTTAAAGGCCATGCCCAAAAAACCAAT
>JBJOOW010000512.1:0-5403 GCA_046051095.1 Bacteroidota bacterium
CGCACTTTTGGTCAATTGCCTGGGTACAGTATGATGATTACAAAAAGGCGGGTATAATGCTATTGCCTTCGGCAACTGGCAAAACACACTATAGTGCTATACAGAATGTTATTTACTGTATTATGCTGTTGGTAGTATCTATGGCACCTTTCTTTTTTAATATGATTGGTACTGTAGCAGCCGTAGTAACTGGTGTAACAGGTGTTGTATTTTTGTGGATGGCATGGAACCACTATAAAACATGCGAAGATAGAACCGCACGTATATTGATGTTTGGGTCGTTTTTGTATTTGCCGGTTGTACAATTGGCATTGGTGTTTGGTAAAATATAGCGCGTGAGCGAGCAAGATGTAATAAAAGAGAAAACTGAATACACCGGGGTACACCCGCAGAAGTTAGCTCTGTGGATAGGAATGGCCTCGATGACAATGTTCTTTGCAGCGTTAACAAGCGCTTTGCTGGTAAAAAAAGGAGATTTCCGAATTTGGGAAAACTTTAAACTACCGAACATTTTTATGTTCAGCACGTTGGCGGTAGTGGCTGTAAGTATAACCATACATGCAGCACTTATTAGCTACCGTAAGGCAAAGTTTGCTCAGTTTCGCTGGTTAATGTTCTTTTCATTTATACTGGGTTGCCTGTTTTTAGGCCTGCAATACGCAGGCTGGAATGTTTTAAAAGCAGGTGGTATGACGTTGACAGAAAACCTTTCGGGGTCGTTTGTTTACGTAATAACCGGTGCGCACGGCGCGCATATCATAGTAGGTTTGTTGGTTATGGCAGTGTTTTTAATAAGCGCTTTCCGTAGCCGTAAAGATCCGATTTATGAATTGCGCTCTATTATAAACCCTAAGCGCCAGTTGCATCTGGAATTGCTGGTTAGTTACTGGCATTATGTAGATGCAGTTTGGGTTTATTTGTATGTGTTTCTTTATATGAATTATAGGTAGTAAATAACAATTAACTAAATAACGTTTAATTTTAGAGTATGTCAGCACACGCTACAACGCATCATGGTGAAGAATCTGCTCAGGAACTTTGGGCCGGAGGTGGCTCGCCGTTCAAGGCAGGTTATGGTAAAGTAATGATGTGGTATTTTCTTATTTCCGACACTTTTACATTTGCATCGTTCCTTATAGCGTATGCTGCGCTGCGTTTTACGCAATCTGCCAGCTGGCCTAAGGCAGCAGAGGTATTTTCATCTATTCCAATACATGGTTTAGATGGTATGAACCTTCCATTGGTGTTTGTAAGCTTTATGACGTTCCTGCTTATCGTAAGTTCTTGGACCATGGTTCGTGCCGTGCAGGAAGGTTACCGTATGAACAAAGATGGTGTGGTTAAATTCCTTATCCCTACCATTATTTGCGGTATTGCATTCCTTGGTTGCCAGTACCTTGAGTGGAGCCACCTGATTGCTGATGGTATGACACCAACCACTTTCTCTCACACTACCAAAATCCAAAACTTCGGTCAGTTATTCTTCGTAATTACCGGTTTCCACGGGTTACACGTACTGGGTGGCGTAGTACTTAACATCTGGTTAGCAGTTTCGGCTGCCAATGGTCGATTCGACCGTGTTGGCCACTACGAAATGGTTGAAAAAATAGGTTTGTACTGGCACTTTGTAGACCTTGTTTGGGTATACGTGTTCCTTTGCTTTTACCTGCTGTAATTATTATTTAATACTAATTTTATAACTCAAATAACTCTATCATATGAACTTTGATGAACCAGTACAAGGCCATTTACATTGGACTGTAGAAGAATATAACGACAGCAAAAAGGAAGTATTAAAAACCATCTTGATTCTTTCGTTTGTTACCGTTGGCGAAGTAGGTATAGCTGTTGCTTACGACCACTTTATGGCCGGTAGCTTCAGCAAACTTTGGATTAACCTGATTATGGCTATTGCCTCGGTTATTAAGGTGTACTACATCATGGGTACATTTATGCACTTAAAGCACGAGAAAAAATGGTTTATCATAACTGTATTTTCTCCGTTCCTTTTCCTTGTTTGGGCAATTATAGCTTTCAGTGTTGAGGGCGCCAGCTGGGAGAACATGCGTACATGGCTTAATTTATTCTAAGCTTTAGTAAACTACTTTATACAAAAGCGGCACCGTTTACGGTGCCGCTTTTGTTTTTATCTGATTACACACAATGTTTTTTTACAGCTTTTATCCTTAAAAACGTACCGGTACATTTTTTTAGCAGTTACGTTAACTGTTAGTTGTCAGTTGTTTACAGTTTGCGTTAACATAATCACCTTATGCTACTTATGTTATAAGCGTTATTTCTACAATAATTCTGTGTAAATTTACAAGTGTCTTTTGGACTCAACGACTGATAATGAGGAAATATTGGTTTTTTGCTGTTTTGGTTGGGTTAGTTATGCCCCTTGCCGAATTAAGGGCGCAATGTGCTAATGATAACACGTTGTTGCTTAGTTATACGCCTATTTGCAATAACACATCTGAGAACATTACCAACTGTATTATGGGGGGGCAGTATGTAGCGGTAAATGTTACATCTGGTAACGTATATACGTTTTCTACCTGTGGAAGTTCTGCGTTCGACTCGCAGATAACCATTTACAATAGCGGCGGTGGTGGTGCGTTGGGCTACAACGATGATGGTTGCGGAACACAATCTTCTATTACATGGACCGCTACGTTTACCGGTGTACTTTGGGTGTTGGTAGATCAATATAATTGTAGTAATAACAGTACCTGTATACCTTTAAACGTTACCTGCGGTTCGGCGCCACCGGCAGCAGCCGGTGATGAGCCTTGTACTGCAACTCCGTTAACTGTAGGTACTTCATGTAACGCTATCAGTAGTACTACAGCCGGTTCTACCGGCAGCACCGGGGTGCCTGCACCTGGCTGTGCAAGTTATAATGGTTATGATGTATGGTTTTCGTTGGTAGTTCCGGCTTCGGGCTCAGTAACTATACAAACACAAGCAAACGTAATTACCGATGCAGGTATGGCCATGTATACTGCTACTAACTGCAGCACACTAACCCTAATACAGTGTTTGGATGATGTAAACGGTAATACAATGCCATCTGCTGTTCTGAACCAAACACCGGGCAGTACAATTTATGTGCGTGTGTGGGAGTATGGTGGAAACAATAACGGCTCTTTTGGAATATGCGCCTTCAATAACTCCCCACCTCCAAGTTCGGCTTGTTTGGCGCCGGTACCAGATGCATGTTCTAGCGCCTGCGATTTGGGTACATTACCAACTCCGCCACCTTGTGGCTCGGGTAGTTCGATTTCTTCCGGTTCGCCGCTTACATTTAACTTAAGTAACGAGGGAGCTACTGCTGAGGTGCCTTATTCGGCAGTTTCGGGGTGTGTGGCACCAGGTGCCGATGTATGGTATAGATTTCGTGCAACAGGTACCCAGTTGGTTTTTAGCATTTCCAGCGTTCCAGGAAACCCTTTAAATAACCCCAACGTAAGTTTGTACAATGGCAATAATTGCAATGCATTACTTCCACTTCGTTGTTTTACCGGTACGGGGGGCGCTCTATCAGCTACGTTTCAGCCTGTAACGCCTAACGATTTTTACTACCTGCAAATATCGGGCGGCAACATAACAGATATGGGTGATTTTACCCTTGTAATACGTAATAACTACGATTGCGACAACTGTTTGCTTGCTCAGGATTTACAGGTAACGCCTGCACCTTTAAATGGCACCTATGGTGCCGGACAAACCGTACAGTTTTGCTTTACTGTATCTAACTATAACCAAACGGCTGCTAACTGGATACACGGAATTGATCTGGATTTTGGAGCAGGTTGGGATTTACCTACATTAACTCCATCATCTATACCAACACCATGTGCTACTACAGCAGGTGCTTTCTGGGGCTTTTATAATAGTGTTACCGGTTCTGCATCGGGCAATACTTACGGTCCGGGTTTCTTCTACGAAACATCATCTGGTGCTAGTTCGGGTACAATTGATGGTAACCCTGGTAATAACTTTGGCGACGTAGGGGTAAGTGTAACCTGTCCACGTACATTCTGCTGGCGTATTACAACCAAGCCGTCTGGTTCTTGTACGCCGGGTGCAAGTCTATCTGTTGCAATCAACACATTAGGCGACTCGGAGTCAGGTTCGTGGAGCAGTGGTGGGTGTGGTAACGACCCTATTGTAAACTTTACAGCATCGCTGGCGTGTTGTGCTCCGCCAACTTTAGTTACAACTCCGGCGGCTTGCGGAGTTAATAACGGTAAAATTACGGCAACCGGGTTAGGCTCGCCGCCATGGGATTATGTTTGGTCAGATTCTACCGGTAACGTTATAGCAACGCACAATAACGTAAACGGTCCCGACTCAATCACAGGATTGGCGGCGGGTAATTATACCCTAACAGTTAGCGACAACCTGGGCTGCTCGGTTGGTGCAGCTGCTACGGTTAACGGTACTACCGGTGCTGCGGTAACCGCCGGTAACGGTGGCCCATATTGCAACGGGCAAACAATTGCTTTAACATCTACTGCCGGTGCCAGCGGATATAGCTGGAGCGGCCCTGGTGGTTTTACAAGCACAAGCCAAAACCCAACAAGAACATCGGCAACTACGGCAATGGCAGGTACCTATAATGTAACGGTAACTTTTAGTGGTGGTTGTTCTGCTACCGCTACAACTACAGTAGTTGTAAACAACCCGCCTATAGCTGCAATTACACCGGTATCTGCATCGGTGTGCCCGGGCGGTAGTATTACACTAACCGCCAGTGGAGGCAGTACGTATGTATGGAGTAATGCAGCTACTACTGCTGCCACCACAGTTTCGCCTGTATCAAACACTACTTACACAGTAACTGTAACAAGTGCAAGCAACTGCACCGCTACGGCAACGCGCTTAGTAACGGTTAGCGCTGCACCAACCGCAACTATAACACCTGCTACTGTTACCATCTGCAATGGTGCAAGTGCTACGCTTACTGCTTCGGGCGGTACTACATACACGTGGAGCAACACACAAACCACAGCAGCTATTACAGTTTCGCCTGCTACCAATACTACTTACACGGTAACAGTAACCAACGCCAGCAGTTGTACAGCAACAGCATCCAGGCTGGTTACTGTGGTGCCAACAATGAGCCCGTCTACAACAGTTACGGATGTATTGTGTAATGGTGGTAATACAGGCAGTGTAAGCCTTACTGTAACAAGCGGCCAATCGCCTTATACCTACCATTGGAACACTAATGCAACAACTCAAAACCTAAGCAGTGTAGTTGCAGGTACTTATACAGTAACCATTACCGATGCTGCTCAATGTACGGCTACGGCCAGCGCAACTATAGCCGAGCCTACAGTACTGAGTGTATCGGATCAACATGTAAATGTGCTTTGTAATGGTGCCGCTACAGGT
>JBJOOW010000513.1:0-17841 GCA_046051095.1 Bacteroidota bacterium
TAGGGAACACACTGCTTAACTCGGCACCAAAGTTTAGCAACAACAACTACGTTATAGTATTTGATTTTAAGGCAGACGTAGTTAAGATAACAGTAGATATTGCTGCCACTAGAACCGCAGCGGCATTTAAAGGAGAACTGATATTGAATGCTGCGGGCAGCTCGCATCCGTTAGTAGTAAGCGCCCGTTTGCCGCAGGGCGGTAGCATGTACACCAATAAAATAATTTATGCCGCCAGTGGTTATATGCAATGTGGCGATAGGCGGTATGATTTTAATCCGCAGATAGATATTGCCATACTGGATGAACACAAAAGCCATTTGCCATACCATACCACCTGGACCTGGGGAACGTTTGCATTACCAACCGATGGTAATTTTGTGGGCGCTAACTTTGCTATCCGCCCGCAGTACGAAAATGAAGAGGAAGAATCGGGGCTATGGACACCAGACGGAGTAGAGCCGCTGCGCGATATAACATTTTTACCAACCGGTAGCGGCGATAAAGATACCTGGCATATATTTTCGGCCGATAAAAGATTAGATGCGCTGTTTAAACCCGAAGGGCACAAAGCCGTTAAGCATAATGCTGTGATAGTTGGGATAGATTATGCGCAGATGTTTGGTACCTATAGCGGTACTATAAAAGGCAGAAGCAAAACCTGGAGTTTTGAAGGCATACACGGCGTATGCGAACGAATGGATATGCGGGCATAATTACACGTTGCCCAGTACGTACATTTTTTCGAGCGTTGGGGTTGGCTTGCCGCCAAGTGGTTCGAGCGTAATGGCAAAGGCAGCGGCACCGGTAATGGTTTTCATTTGTGCTATGCTGCAGTTTTTATCTAACACGCCCATATCTACCGGTGTGCCGTTTACAATAGCCCAAAGCTGATATTGCTGGTTGGCATCAGTTGCCGGTAGCCCGTTGCAGTTAATATAGGCGCTGCCGGTTGTTTTGTTCCAGTAAACTATAGCAGTTGCTGTTGGTGCAATGGCCTGGCCTTTCAGTACAATTTGCTGGTTAGCCGGGTTGCTGATAACTGCCAGATGGTTTTTAATAGTCTCGTTTTCGGAGCTAACCAGGCGGGTTTGCTCGGCCAGTACAGTTTGTTGCTGGCGCAGGTTGGCTAACTCTGTATTAGCCGATTTAAACCCATGGTAAAAATAGTAACTGGTTGCACCCAGAATAACAATAAGGGCAATGCCCGCAGCTGCTGCAAAGCGCAACACCGGGCGCAGGTGCACTATAATGCTCTTAATATCTTCCTGTTCCAGATCCAACTCTACACCTAATCCAATACGCTGTGCTATTTCTTCTTTAAGCTCGGGTTTGGGTTTACGGGCCTGTGCAAATGCAAACTCCTCCAGCGCGTTTTCAATACGGAAGATTTCGAGGTTTACTTCCTTATTGTGTTTGCGCAGTTCATCTATCTGCCGCATTTCTTCGGCAGGCAGAGCGCCCATAACGTATAGTTCGAGCGAACCGGATTCTATGAGTTGATTTGCATCCACTGTTTTTAAATAAAATGTTTACGTAGTTTATTCATAGCCAAACGAACTCTGCTTTTTACTGTACCTAAAGGTATGTTTAACTCCTCGGCGGCTTCGCTTTGTGTAAACCCCTGAAAGTAGAGCAGATTAATTACTTCTTTTTGTTCCTTTTCTAAATCATCTACCAGTTTATGAACCCCTATACCATCTACAAAAGTAGTAGAGGTGCCAGAGGCAGCTTTTACAAATTCTTTATCGTTTTTAAGTTCACGGTCGCCCTTCATAGCCTTGGAGCGTAGCTTATCAATAGCATGGTTACGGGCTATGTTCATCATCCAGGTATATAGCCTGGAGCGCTCCGGGTCGTAGCTGTCAAAGTTGTTCCATATTTTTACAAATACTTCCTGCAGGGCATCATTACTGGCCTCTTCATTTTGAAGGATATTGTATATAACACCAAACAGAGCAGGGCTGTAGTTATCGTACAGGTACTCGAACGCCTTCTTGCTTTTGCTGCGAAGGCCGGAGTAGAGGAACTCCTCGGTGTATTTTTTCGATTGGTCCAGAAACGGGGTTATTACTTTCAAATATAAGTTCTGTTTGCTAACCAAAGCGGGGTGGTTGGCCGGAGAGGAAGAAAAAACCGACTCTCCGGCCTATTTAACCCACATTATGGAAAGAAAAAGAACGATCACCTTAGTTCCTTCATCTACGGTGTTTTTTCAGGACCGGATCACCGGCGGTTTAATTACATGGCATTTTTACCAATGTTGCCTACCAGAACGTAGTTGTTGATGTTAGCCGGGTCGTGAGCCACAAAGCAGCCATCGTAGTTTATCATGTCGTCAAAATCGTTGCTGATATCCTGGCTCTTTTCTGCAGTATTGCCGCTAGAGGTAACCGGAGTAAAATCTATTTGTACGCTACCCGGCGCTGTAATAGGGCCGCTGTGAATATGTGCCGGATATGCTGCCCCGCTGGCCGTTCCCCACATTTTAATGTTTACGGTTGTGCTGCCATCGCTTTTCTCTTTAAACTCAACCGTGCCGGTTATGCCCGATGAGTTATAGGTGCTCATAGTATACGTTTTAGAACGCAGTTCTTTTTTGCAGGATGATACACCTGCTACTGTTAATGCAACTAATACTATAGTTGCAAAACGGATTGTTTTATGAAAGTTCATTTTGTTAAGGTTTAAGAATGCTTCGCCTTTCTGCTCCCGGAAAACAGTAGGGCTAAACGGTTAAAAAATAAATGCAAAAGAGTTATTGAAATAGTTGCGGATAGTTTACCTGCCAGTATCTACTCCTGGTTTTATTAGTTCTGTTGGTTTCATCTTTTCGGGGGTTATATTATGCTAAAACAATTATGAAAAGTAGAATCGGATTTTTGTTTTCTGCACTGGTGGAGGCCTGTTACCGGGCTGTTCCACATACCCTGTAACCAGTGCCTGCCATTGTGCATTTACCATAGTACACTATTGTTTTATATAAAAACAACCAGCAAAGGTTGTCTCGTATTATGCTTTAATTTTTTAGTCTGTTTATATATTAATTACAATACCAGTTACGGTACGGGTTTAGGGTTGGATCACTATGGGGCAAAAAAATACAGCAGACCTGAGGCTGCTGTATAAATAAGGTGATGGTATATAGTGTTCTACTCCTTAGTAGTTTCTTTCTTCATTTGCTTAATACCCCAGCCATGCAGGTGGCGTATAAACGGTATCAGTTCTTTACCGGTATCGGTTAGGTAATACTCTACTTTAGGTGGAACCTCATGGTATACTTTGCGCTCTATCAGCTGGTCTTCTTCCAGCTCGCGCAGGGTTTGGGTAAGCATTTTGGGTGTGGCATCTACAATAGTACGTTTTAGCTCACCGTAGCGCAGCACCTGCTTTTCGTGGAGGTACCAAAGCAGGCGCCCTTTATACTTACCACCAATACGCCGAAACGCATAATCTACCGCGCAGGTACAGGGTATTTCAGTTTTCACATTCATTCACAAAAGTTTAATTAATTGATAATCAATAATAGTATCTTTTAAGTGCATAAGGTACAAAAAAGTGCATACTTGACGCAAAGATACTAACCTGTTACAATTGCACTCACAAATTCTAAAACAAAATTTTATGAGCAAGTTAAAAAGTAAAGTAGTAGTGGTAACCGGAGCAAGCAAAGGCATTGGTGCCCAAATAGCAAAAAATATGGCTGCCGAAGGTGCAAGTGTAGTAGTAAACTATGCCAGCAGTAAAGCCGGTGCCGATAAAGTAGTAGAAGAAATTAACGGCAAAGGCGGTAAGGCTATAGCTGTGCAGGGAGATCTATCAAAGGGGGGCGATGTAAAGCGCCTGTTTGAAGAAACCAAAAAGCACTTTGGCGCGCTTGATGTGTTGGTTAACAACGCAGGTGTTTATCAGTTTAGCCCTATTGAGGCAGTAACCGAAGATGAATTTCACCGCCAGTTTAACACCAACGTACTTGGCCCCATACTGGCTACAAAAGAGGCCCTGCCATACTTTGGCGATAATGGCGGCAGCGTAATCAACATCAGCTCGGTAGTTAGCGAAAGCGCACCACCAGCTTCGGTAATTTATTCAGCTACTAAAGGCGCGCTCGATACTGTTTCGCGAGTATTATCGAAAGAGTTGGCAGCTAAAAAAATTCGTGTAAACACTATAGCCCCCGGCATAGTAGAGACCGAAGGAACACACACCGCTGGCTTTATCGGTAGCGATTTTCAAAAGCAAGCAGTAGCTATTACCCCGCTGGGCCGCGTAGGCCAGCCAGATGACATTGCACGTGTAGCTGTGTTTTTGGCTAGCGAAGAAGCACAATGGGTAACCGGCGAGCGCATACAGGTTGCTGGCGGTTTCAGATAAGAGATAGTTTATCGATTGGTGCGATGTGGTTTATGAGCGGCCACCGGGTTACATATACCCCGGTGGCTTTTTTAATGCTGGCAAGTAGTACGTAGGGTAATACTGCCGGTAGCATTGCACTTTCTGCAATCTTCGGTTACCATGCCTTTATTACACATAATGTTACAAGGCAACGAACCTTCGCCATTACATCGGCGGCAATCGATAGTGATAGACCGCCCATCGTATTCAGATTCTACTTTACCGGAGCCACCGCAGTTAGAACAAGTCATTTTTCCGTCGCCCTTGCAACGCGGGCATTCTTTTACCGATATGCGTGAACCACCACACACTGTGCAGGTAATCTGAGACTCCAGATAACCAACGCCAAGACATTTTTTACAATTCTTCAGTTTCTCTAACCGAATACGTTCAGCTTCTTCAAAAGCCGCCTGCTCTGCTTTCAGATAGGTTATCCGGGCCTCTAACGATGGGCTTGCCGGTAGCTGGCTATAATACTTTATTGCATTGTTGTATTGCTTAAGCGAATCGTATGCCTGCGCATATAATTGAAGAAATGCCGGATCGGTTTGCGATTTATCAGAAACCTTGCTCAGAGTATTTACTACTTTTTCGTACTCTCCTTTTTCTGTGGCTTTGCCAGCCTGCTTAATCAGCTTCTCATCGTTGTTGCCTGCCCATACAAACAGCAGCAACAAAAACAGTAGGTTTTTCATAGGTTGTGGGTTCGGGCCGCAATATGCAATAAAAGCTTAAATATTATAATGTGTTTTAAGGCATTTATCTATAGCCATAAAACACAACCGCCGAAGCTTTTAAAACTCCGGCGGTTGTATAAATCTTACAACTGCTCACTCAACTTCTCCCAGTTTGCCATTTCGGCTTCCAGTTGTTTTTTCAGGCTTTCGTAGTTGCTGAAAAAGTTAGGGTCTTTATTTAGTTCGGCAAACTGGTTGCTGTCCTGTAGTTTTTTATCCAGGTCGGCTATCTGCCCTTCCAGGTCGGCAATTTTCTTCTCGCTCTTTTCAATCTCTGCCTTTATCTTCTTGGTGTCTTTAGCCGGGTCTGGTTTTTTCTCTTCTACCTTTTGTGTTTTTACTTCGGGTTTCTTCACTTCGTCTTTCTTAGCTAGCAGGCGCATATCTTCTACCTGTTTCTTCTCTAAGAAATCGTTGATATCGCCAATGTGTTGCTTAATACCATCTTTGGTAAACTCAAATGTTTTGGTGGTAAGGTCGTGCAGAAAATCGCGGTCGTGGCTTACAATAATAACAGTGCCTTCAAACTGCTTGATAGCGTTTTTCAGAATCTCTTTCGACATAATGTCTAAGTGGTTCGTAGGCTCATCCAGCACCAGAAAGTTGCGCGGCTCCAATATCATTTTGCAAAGTGCCAGGCGGCCTTTCTCTCCACCGCTAAGTACTTTCACTTTCTTAAACACATCTTCGCCTTTAAACAAAAAGCAACCCAGCATATCGCGTAGCTTGGTGCGTATATCGCCTACTGCCACACGGTCTACGGTATCCAGTACAGTGTTCATAGGGTCCATGCTATCGGCGGCGTGCTGTGCGTAGTAACCTACAGTTACGTTGTGGCCCAGGGTAAAGGTTCCCTCGTGGCTAAGGCCATCTACCAATATACGGGTAAGGGTTGTTTTACCCATACCGTTTTTACCTACAAATGCAATTTTATCGCCACGGTCTATCTGAAAGCTCTGGTTGGTAATTACTTTCTTCTCGCCATAGCTTTTGCTAATGTTTTCGGCCACCAGTACTACTTTACCCGATGCCTGTGCCGGCGGAAAGCGCAGGTTCATAGCGCTGGCATCTTCCTCTTCTACCTCTACGCGCTCCATCTTGTCCAGCTTTTTTATAAGCGACTGTGCAAACGTAGCCTTGCTTGCCTTGGCGCGGAAACGCTCAATGTTACGCTCTATCTGTGCTATCTCGCGGTCCTGATTTTTCTTCGCACCTATCTGCATTTCGCGGCGCTCTTTACGCAGCTCCAGATACTTGCTGTAAGGGGCATTGTAATCATCTATATCGCCATTCACTACCTCTATAGTACGGTTGGTTATACCATCTAAAAAGCTACGGTCGTGCGATACCATCATGATAGCGCCGGGGTAGTCTTTCAAAAACTTCTCCAGCCATAGTACCGATTCAATATCTAAGTGGTTGGTAGGCTCATCCAGCAATACCAGATCGGGTTTTGCCAGTAGTATCTTAGCCAGCTCTACACGCATCTGCCAGCCACCGCTCAGGCTCTTCATCTCCTTCTCAAAGTCGGTTGGCTCAAAACCCAGGCCTTTCAGTACGCGTTCGGTTTGCTCCTCTATGCTGTAGCCATCGTGCACTTCTATCTGGTGTTCTACCTCGCCCAGGCGCTCTATCAGCTCCATGTAGCTGTCGCTCTCATAGTCGGTGCGGGTTTCCATTTCGTGCATTATCTTCTCCTTCTCGTTAATGTACTGCATTACCTGCTCGAACGCCTTTTTGGTTTCGTTCATTACCGATAGGCTACTCTGGCTGTGCAGCTCTTGCGGCAGGTAACCTATGATGGTTCCCTTGGGGTACATAATATCGCCGCCATCTATAGGCTGCAGGCCTTTAAGCACTTTAAGCAAAGTACTTTTACCGGCACCGTTACGACCCGTTAAACCAATCTTATCGTTATCGTTGATAAGGAAAGATATCTGGTCGAACATTACCCGACCGCTAAAATGTAATTCTACGTTAGATACAGCTATCATAAGAGGGCGCGAAAATAACACAAAACCGCCAGCTTTTACAGGCTTTTGTGTTATCAAAACATATAGCCGCCAAAAGCCAAAAACCGCGCTGGTTTAAATACCATGTTAATACCCTTGTCGCTTAAAGTGCTGGTTATTAGCTGCTTACAAAATCCAATGTTAATACCCCTCTGCCCAAAATGTTAACCCCCTGTGTATACCTCTTAAACACATTAAATAATATTATAATATGTTTAAACGCAGTAAAAATTTTCCATCTTCGCCGCCAGTTATGAAACCCCTGCTTACCGATATTGCCTTTACCCGCACCGATAACTACCCCGGCCGGCCTACCATAGTGTTTCTGCACGACTCGCTGGGCTGCATTACCCTGTGGCGCGATTTTCCGGAAAAGCTGGGCGCGCTAACCAATTGCAACGTGCTGGTGTACGACCGGCAGGGCTATGGTAAATCGTGCCCGTTTGCCTACACCGAACGCGATGCGCTGTACATGGAGCACGAGGCCGATATACTGATGGACCTGCTGCAACTGTGGGGCATACAGCAACCCATTTTGTTTGGCCATAGCGATGGTGGCTCTATTGCCCTGATAGCCGCCGGCAAGTACCCCGGTAAAATTGCCGCCGTAATTACCGAGGGCGCGCATGTGTTTGTAGAAGACATAACTGTAGCCGGTATTAAACAGGCCGCCGAACAATACCGCACCACCAACCTTAAACAGAAGCTTGAGAAATACCACGGCACCAATACCGAAGCCATGTTTTGGGCCTGGGCCGCCACCTGGGTTACACCAGCGTTTGCCAACTGGAACATAGAGCACTTTTTACCAGCTGTACAATGCCCCGTGCTGGTAATGCAGGGCACCGACGATGAATACGGCACTCTGGCACAGGTAGAAAGTATTACAACTAAAACAAAAGGGTCATCATCTGCTTTTATACTGCCCCACGTAAAACACACCCCGCATAAAGAAGCCCCCGACGCTGTACTGCAACGCGCTGCAGCGTTTATAAAACAGATAGTATAACAAAGCACCCCGCTTTGCATTAAGGCCCGAAGGGCCGTAATACCCTTAGCGAGGGGTATAGCCCCTCGCGATAGAAAACGGAACAGGCTGTTAGCTCTTCAAAGGCACAGGCGTCCGCGACAGTGGTGTGTTATTTAAGCATAACAATTCGTTTGTTAGTCATGGCATGACTTTAGCCTCGCGCCGGACCTTGCTTAGTCGTGCCATGACATTAATTCGCTATGTTTTATACTCAGATCTAATCCCCGGTAAGATTTAACGGTGCCGTAGGCACCGGATATGGGTAGTGTAAAAGATAACCGTATCCCTGCGTGCCGTAGGTACGGCACCTGCTTGTGTTGGCGTTTACACAGGCAACACGTTAAAGCAGGAACGCTCTTACCGCACCATCCAATCCCTACTCTGCTTTTTGTCCATATCACCTATCAATTTCTTAAGCCCTTCGTAAATATCCATATAAGCGTAATCAATATCACCCCAGCTTTTGTCTATTACTGGAACTGCCTTAGTTGGCAATGCTGTAACCGTTGGTAATTGTTTGTCGTCAGTCCACGTGCAAGGCTTTACAATAATAGGCACGGCTATAGCTTCACCTTTTTTGGCACGCTCAAAAGCGCGTTTTAACTCTACGCGTTGTATATAATCAGTGCTAAGCATATCCTGACTGCAGAGGAATAATATAATATCCGCCTGCTCCAGCTCAGTTTTAATCCGCTCGTCCCATTCCTCACCAGCTACTAAATCTTTATCGCTCCAATAGCTTACAAAGTCGTTACGTTCTAACTGTTGAATATATTTAGTCAACCGCTCGCGGTAATATATATCGGCTTTAGAGTAGGAGATAAACATCCTTTTCTTTTTGCTATCTGCAAGCTTATCTCTAAATAAAAGAAAGCTATGTTCCGATTTACCCGATAAATCAAACATTGTCGCAACGCCCATCGGAAATGTATTGCTAATCATAGCAAGTACATCCACATCTTCATAGCTTTTGCCACACTCAATTTTTTGCTTGCCTGCATTGTAACGATTAATCAATTTATCATAATCGTATTGCTGTTTATCAGCGCAGCTCATACACTGACTGCAAATACAACCCAACAGTTTTTTTACTACTATGCGTGCAAAGGTGCGGTGTATACGCTCCAGTTCTTCATCTATAAACAATAATAAATCACGCTGATTAGTACCACTTATGCGCACCGTTATTTCTTTTTTGCCAAAAGGTTCCCGCACCTCGGCTGTGGCACCCAGCTTGGTAAACACGGCACCCGTTTTCCACGAACGTTCTATATCGGCATACCAGTTAAGGCGTGCCATCAGGCGGTTAACTAAGCCTTTGGGCATATACTCCTCGTACCGATAGGTTACCTGTAGGTTATTGGTTTCGTCCCACTCATATTTGGGTTGGTCGGCAGGTAATAACTGGGGCAGCAAATACTCCTCTTTATCCTGTAGGCGGTAGCATAAATCAAACTTCAGCATCATAGCCAATAGCTCGTGCTGCTTGCCGCTGTGCCTTGGTTCATTCCACACACGTAAACAATCAGAGAAGTCAAAGCGGCCTTTGCTATCGGTAACCTTACGGTCATCAATCATTTTATAAACCGCATCGGTGGCCCACTCGTTGCGCAATATTACCAGGTGTTTCAGTGCGGCATTATCGCCAAAGTGCAGCAACACCCCCAGGTTATGGTATACAGTGCATAAGCGCATGGCCTCTGCCTCGTTGCTTATTCCATATTTGGCGCATAATTGTTTGTAGTGGTCAATTGTTATGCAGTCCTTTTCATTCGCCAACTCCACCAACTCTTTACGGATTTTAACCCAGCTTTTTGGCAGGTCTTCTCCTATATGCTCAAGCCTGCACGCAAGTTCTTTAACTATGTTGCGCAAATCATCTACCCCACGGTTAGTGGCAAAATTCACCGCCTGTGCCTGTTTTACCTGTTTGTACCGTTCGGTAATTTCTTTTATCGGTAGGTCTACCACCCGGTCGCCGCGCTCGTTTTGTACTATCACTATAGGGCTGCCACCGCCAAAGGCCTGTATGGTTTCCAGCCACCAGTTAAAATCAGTATCCTGCCGACGGTTATCGCTTAGCAATATGTAAAGCGATTTATGCGTTAAAAAAAACTGGTGGGTTTGGTGGTAAATTTCCTGCCCGCCAAAATCCCATACATTTAATTGCATTTGCTTGCCGCCGCCATCAGTAAATTTATAGGCGGCTATATCTATACCTTTGGTGCTCTCTTTCTCTTCTGGTAATGCTGTATTAGTGTCTTCCAGCTTACGGCAAAAAGTGGTTTTACCTGCCCCTGGTTCGCCCACTACTATCAGTTTCGCTTCGTATAACTTATCGGTGCCTTCGGCGTCTAATTTTGCAAAATAATCTAATACAGCGTCCCGTCCTGCCAGTAAAACTTCTAGAGGTGGAGACAGAAGGGGATTGTTATCAAAATTGTACTCTAAATTTTCTCTTTCAAAAAATGAACGCGGGACATCGCTGATTTGATTATTGAATAAATCTAAATTTGTTATTTCCTGTAGACTACTTAACGCAGTTACATCGCTGATTTGGTTATCGTACAAATACAATTCCGTTAAGTTTTTCAGCTTACTTAACGGAGTTATATCACTGATTTGATTACTGGACAAATACAATTCTGTTAAGTTTTTCAGGCTACTTAATGGAGTTATATCGCTGATTTGATTTTCCATTAAATACAACACCATTAAATTCTGCAACGCACTTAACTTACTTATATCGCTGATTTGATTTTTATGTAAATACAATGCACCTAAATTATGCAGGTTACTTAATGGAGTTATGTCGCTGATTCGATTGTTGTTTAAATACAACTTTGTTAAATTATGCAGGTTACTTAACGGAGTTATATCGCTGATTTGATTTCCATCCAAATCCAACCTAGTTAAGTTCTGCAACTTACTCAACGCAGTTATATCGCTGATTTCATTATTGTATAAAAGTAACGCTGTTAAATTATGCAGGTTACTTAATGGAGTTATATCGCTGATTTGATTGTTGGATAAAGATAACTCCGTTAAATTTTTTAGCTTACTTAATGGAGTTATATCGCTGATTGGGTTATCGTACAAATACAATTCCGTTAAGTTTTTCAGCTTACTTAACGCACTTATATCGCTGATTTGATTATTGGATAAAGACAATGCTGTTAAGTGCTTAAGCTTACTTAATACACTTGTATCGACAATACTATTTACGTTTAAATTAAGTTCTTTTAAATGCCCAGTACATTTAATTATATCGTTAGGTATTATAGTTAAGCCTATACCCCCCAAATCTAGGGTTATGGCTCCATTCTCGGTAGCATTTTGTATTCTTATTACCGCCTCTCTATATGCTTCTTCAGGTGAAATTTTTTTCGCCATATACCAATTATTTACTATGCCCTAAATAAACAAACTAAAGCTTAGAAAGATAACCGGCATAATGTTTTTTGAGAAAACACTATGATATTAGTGTTTTGGCAATATGATGGTGCTGTTCGTACACGCTCGTAATCAATACCTGCCAGGTCTCAATACAAAAGCAAGCTACAAAGCTATAATCTGAACCGATAGTTCCTCTGCCAGCATTACCCTACTGCGGTATCTGCTCTACCAGTATTTCGTTTCCGGCAGTATCAAAGTAGGTGCAGGTCATTTTATCCATGCATATTTCCCATTTTTCTATACCGGTAGCGGCGCACATGGTTATAAAAGTAATAAAGTCGGTTTTGCCCTGTTGGTGCTCCAGCAGCCCGGTTTTAAATAATTCGGTTTGGGCAGTAGCGGCAACGGTTAGCGGTGCGTACTTTGCCGGTACGGTGGCGGTGTGGTGGTTGGCCCCGTGGTAGTCTATATGTCCATCGGTTACATAGGCCTCGTAGTGTGTTACGCCCAGGGCTTTAATCTCGCGTACATACGCCGGAAAATCGGCCCCTGATTTTACTTTGCTGTGTGCGGCCTTAATTTGTTCTGCTGTAAACATGCGGCTTGTTTTTAGTTATAAATTGTAATAGTGCAAAAATGCACCACCCGGCAGCTGCGTACTTGTAAAAAATCGTTTTTCTACAGCAGGCGTTTAAAGTTTTCGGGCGTATCGCCGGTAAACTGTTTAAAGTGCTTGCTAAAATGTGCCTGGTCAAAAAAGTTATTCTCGTAGCATATTTCGCCTAACGATTTGCTTTTGCCAAGCTGGCCCAGCACATGGTTAAGCCGTATAATATCGGCAAATTTTTTAGGGCTGGTGCCTACCACTTTTCTAAACCGTTTTTCAAACGGGCTTTGGCTTATAAATAGTTTTTCGTGCAGTGCTTTAATGCGTATGCTACCATTGCTTTGGTATATCAGTTTAACAGCTTCGGTAATCAGTTTATCGGTCTGTATGTTTTTTAAATGCAGCAGCAAAAAACGTTCTACAAGTTTTATCCGTTGCATATCGCTTAGCGCTGCGGCCAGCCGGTCTTCTACTTCTGCCAGTTTATCCTTATCAAAAATATCGTGTAATGGTACGCTTAGGTTAAACAATTCGTTAGCCGGTGCCGTGGCAAAATGGGCAAAGCCGGTTTCGGTAAAGTATACCAGTACAGTGCCTACGCCCGCTGTGTTTTTAAACACCTTATAACTATCGGCTATGCCGGTTATGCCTGCCGTGGCAAGTTGGTTTTCTGTATTGCCGGTAATTACCGATAGCTTACCCTTGTACTGAAAACCCATAACCAGCCCCGTGTTGGGTAACACCTTGTATTCGTTCGCTGCATCGTTTTCCGATACTACATAGTACTTTATATAGTGCGTTAACAGGGGCGACGGCAAGTGTTTTTCAAATTTCATGATAGAGCCAACACAATATATATGCTATGGTGTATGGCAAATATAGCAGAGTGCATGCATTCTTATCATAGTCCCTCTTCCGCCCGGCAAAGTAGCCGGCTTGCACCCATGCTTCTATTGCAAACAGCGTATCACGGCCTACAATATGTACTATAACATACCCACATACCGTTAGTGTAACAACATATAGGTTTTCACAAGTTATTAGATACAATATAATATGTGTAAAATAGTTGCTATATATAAAACTAACACGTACTTTTAGCAACGCGGACTATTACTAACTGTACTTTAAACCACCACACCACATGACCAACGCCGAAAAACAAGCCCTGGCCCAACGGCTGCTTAACGTATGGAACCAGCTAACCCCCGCCGAAAAAAAACAGGTACAGCCGTTATTAAGTCCGGCAGCGCCGCCAATAAAAACACCCAAGGCCTTAAAGGCCGCCATTAAAACCAATGCCGGCCACATGCCAGAGGGCATAGACTATGCCAACGATATATTAAGAAACAACGGTTATGTACCCGCACCGGCAACGGCACAACTTAAAGCGCTTGGGCCTGTTATTGGCAGCGAGGGCGAGATATACGGCTTTAAAAAATACCAGCAGTTAGATTATGGCTGGTTAGAGGCCGTAGTGGTTTGGTTAGAGGAGCGCAATAACCAGTATAAGCCTTTCCCGGCAACAGCACCACCGGTTATTACCATACCCGATGATGTGGACATTGCCGTAATAGGCGACTGGGGCACCGGTAACTATAAGCCCGGTGGCAGTAACTCGCCAAGCGCAAAAATTGCAAGTGCCTTAACCAAACTTAAACCGGGTATTGTAATACACCTGGGCGATGTATACTACGCCGGCACCGATGGCCAGGAGGATGATAACCTTATTAACCAGTGGCCCAAACTACCGGCAGGTACTTTAAACTTTACACTCAACTCTAACCACGAGATGTACTCGGGTGCTGTGCCGTTGTTTACACAGGCACTTGCCAACCCGGTTTTTGCAGCACAGGGAGGCTACAGTTTTTTTGCGTTGGAAAACAGCAACTGGGTTATTGTTTGCTTAGATACAGCCTACTACTCATCGTGGGGCGGTATGTATATGGATGGCGTGCTGGATACTACGCAGCTTAACTTTTTAAAAGCACAGGCAGCCAAAGGCAAGCAGCTTATTGTAATGTGCCACCACAATGCGTTTAACGATAGCACCAACGGCCCTGCTACTAATGCCTTATGGAAACAGGTTAAAACCGCACTGGGCAGCAATATGCCAGCTTACTGGTATTGGGGCCACGTGCATACCGGTGTAGCGTATAAGCCACTGGCTACACAGCCAGGCACAAGTTGCCGTTGTGTGGGCCACAGCGCTATACCATGGGCGTCGGCATCGGTTTTAAAGGCGCAATACAACGCCGGTGCATTGCAATGGTACGAAAACAAAAAAGCCAACGATCCGCAAACACCCGCCCGGGTGGTAAACGGGTTTGGCCTGCTACAGGTTAGCGGCAACAGCATTACCGAAAACTTTTACGATGAAAACGGTGTGCTATCGTGGCAGCTTAAACCCGGTGCAGCAGCAAAGGCATTGGTAAAGCCACAAGCGGCTAAACTTAAAACACCGGTTAAAAGCAAAAAAGCCAAACCACTGGCAAAGCCGGCTAAAAAAGCAGTGGCTAAAAAGAAAAAATGAGGCTGATGTGGTTTACCTATGCTGTAGATAAAATTAAAAGGTACAACCATGTTTCACATACCTGCCAACACCACACTTACCGGCAATATAGTGCAACTGCTACCCATGCAGCCACCACACTTTGATGAGCTTACAGCACTTGCTAAAGATGCCCGCATATGGCAGCACTATGTGTTTGATGGAACCAACGCTGCCAATTTTAATGCAGCACTACAGGCTGGCCTTGCCGAAAAAGAAAAGGGCGCCCAGTTTCCGTTTGTTATATACCATGTGGCAGATAACAAACTGATAGGGGGCACCCGTTACTTAGATATACAGCCCGCACACCGCAAGCTGGAAATTGGCTGGACCTGGCTACAACCCGATTACTGGGGCACACCGGTTAACCTGGAGTGTAAGTTACTGTTGCTTACCTTTGCATTTGAGCAACTGCAGGCCGTACGCGTACAGCTAAAAACCGATGAGAACAATATACGCTCGCGTAAAGCCATTGAGAAAATTGGTGGCCGGTTTGAAGGTATACTGCGCAACGATATGCTACGCGAAAACGGCACCCACCGCAACTCGGCTTACTATAGCATACTAGATACCGAGTGGCCTGAAGCTAAAAAACAGATTAACGCGCTGTTGCATCCGGTGTTTTAGGCTGTAGTGCCAGTAGTGTTACGGCCAACACAAAAAAAGCAGCCTCTATAGTAAGCCATCGGGTGCCAAACCCGCCCAGCGCGCCATCGTGCAGTAATGTGGTAATACGGCTAAGCGCATAAAAGCCCCACAACAGTCCCAGAAAACGCAACCCGTTAACCGGTTGCTTAAGCATAAGGTAAATAAGTACCACAAACAGCGATAGGCCTACACCGCCATAAACTCCGCGTATACTGCTAAGTGCATCGGTGTTGCCAAGCTGTACATGTACAAGGTCCATAACTGCCTGCGGACTAACCCAGGCCATAAGGCTTACCGATAAAAAACTTACTGCCGATAGAAGAATGAAAGCCCTTGCGGCTAACGGAACAACTGTTGTCTTTTTCATAATTAATATGTTTTTGTTGCTGCAAACGTATGGCCGTTAGCTCTACAAAATCTTGGTAAAAACCATGTTTGCGGGGCAGCAGAATTGCCCTTTAGTGTGTAAGAAAAACAAACCACCTGTTCTGCAATGTAAAGAGTTTAATTAAAGCAATAAAACCATAGTTAACAGGGTTGGAATAATTATGCTTACGCAGGTAAGAAAACAACCTTTTACCGTTGCTTACAGCTTGTGAAGTACGCACCTTTGCATCAGAAAATGCATAAAAACATGAAAACAATCAAAACACTAGTTGGCCTGCTGATGCTATTAGCCGCCAACTTCGCCACGGCACAGTGCGTTTGGGTTTCGCCCAGCTATCAGGGCGGCGGAGCCTTTAACCTCTATGCCTGGTCTGTCGACTCGCTGGCACCATCCAGCGCTTATACCTGGACGTTTGACGACGGCGGCACCGCTACCGGCAACAACGTTCAGCACACGTTTACTACCAGCGGCCAGCACTCGTGGTGCATCAGTGTTGCCGGTAACTGCTCTACATCACATTGCGATACCGTAAACGTAAACGTTTGCGATTGGCAGGTAGCAGTACAAAGCACCGAAGGCGATACGGTGGTACATTTTAGTGTACCCGGTGCGCAACCCGGCTGGACCTACAGCTGGTCTTTCCCCGATGGTGCCCCATCTACTTCTACATCTGCCACGCCTACTATTGTATTTCCGGGCCCGGGCATACATAACGGCCAGCTAAACATTACCACACCTGCCGGTTGTAACTTTACACTAAATGCCGGTGTTAACATTACTACCATACACAACACCGGCCCCTGCTCGCCATGGGCGTATGCATCTATTGCCGATTTTGGCGCTGTTAACTTTACTGTAATGGCCGATAGTATGGTAGGCACTACCTACCAGTGGGATTTTGGCGATGGTACCGGTAGTACACAACAGTACCCTACGCATACTTACGCAGCAACCGGTGTTTATACCTATTGTGTAAGTTATACCGGCCCTAACTGCAGCGGCACCGTATGCAGTAGTGTAGATGTAAACGTTTGTACAAACAATACTGATATTACCTATACACAAAGCGATAGCACAGCTACGTTTCATGTATACGGCGCACAGGCCGGTAGTACCTATGCATGGAGTTTCCCCAATGGATATACCACAACCTCAACAGCAGCTTCGCCGTCGGTTACGTTCCCCGGTGTGGGTACGTATCCTGTATCGGTTACTATAAGTACACCTTCGGGCTGCACCTATACCCGCAACAGAAACATACAAATAGAAGGCGATAGCTGTGTGCTTAACATATACCCGCATATTAATGGCGGCCAGGTTGATTTTTATACCTATACCGATACGTCGGGCACCATGGTAAACTGGACTTTTGGCGATGGCACCACCGGTACCGGTGTGTTTCCAACGCATACTTATGCGGCTAACGGTAGCTACACGTATTGTGCTACCATTAACGGCAACATGTGTACCAACACGGTTTGCGGTTCGGTTAATATAGATGTATGCCAGTTCTCTACCTGGATTATGGGCTCATCTATAGGTGCACATACCGGTTCTTTTGCGGTAGCCAATGCACCGGCCGGTAGCACTTATAGCTGGAGCTTTGCTTCGGGCACTCCTGCTACATCTACCAGTGCTAACCCAACGGTTACGTACGCAGCATATGGCACATATGGTGTAAGCGTAACGCTAACACCCCCTAATGGTTGTGTAAAAAACCTTACCAGCAACTTTACCTTAACCGACCCATGCAATACGCATTTTACTGCAACACAACACCAAGGCGGTGAGTACTACTTTGAAGCACATACCGATACCCTTGGCTGGCTGGCAACCTATAACTGGGACTTTGGCGATGGCACTACAGCCACCGGCACCTACCCATACCATGTGTATACCACCAATGGTACCTACATAGTTTGTTTATCGTACAGCACACCTAACGGTTGCGCAGGTACTGTATGCGATACCTTGAATATTGATGTATGCGACCTGCATGCAGTGATTAATTCATATACTGTTGATAGCTCGCTTACTTTTTATGTAAATGCCGATAGCCTGCAAATGTGGGATTACA
>JBJOOW010000514.1:0-4897 GCA_046051095.1 Bacteroidota bacterium
AAGGGCGGTTCTGTTCAATACGTTTGTATCGTTGCTGGTGTTAAGCCTTGTTGCGGCAGGTACGTTGTTTCTTTTTTCCGATAACCTGTTGTCGTTTTTAGATAAGCAGGGCGAAGGGCAGTTGATACGCCTATCGGTGTTTTATCTTTTACTCAGTAATCCCTCATTTATAGTAGAGTACATTCTGTTCTTAAATAACAGACGTAAAGGGGTAGTTGTATATGGTGCTATTAGCTCAATACTGTCGTTATCTGTTGCCGTGTTACCTGTAGCGTTAGGCTACCCTGTACAATATGCCATGTATGGGTTGATAACCGTAGCAGGAGCAAGGCTGTTGTATGCTGTATATCTTCTAAGCGCTTACGCGTCGTTCAGCTTCGATTTTAGCCTTCAGGTAACATCGCTAAGGCTGGCTATGCCGGTTATACTCTCGCTATTTGTAAGTGGCTCGGCCGAATATATAGATGGGCTGATAGTGAAATCGAAGTTTGATGATATGTTTTTTGCTGTTTACCGCTACGGTGCTAAAGAGTTACCGGTACTGCTGATAGTTGCTAATACATTTAGCACCGCCATGATACCGGTTATTGCTGCAGATGTAGATAAAGGGCTGGCAGAACTTAAAAGAAAGTCGGCCAAACTGATGCATGTATTCTTTCCACTTACAATCGTATTGGTAATTGTCAGCCCGGTACTATATAGATATGTGTTTAACGAGAGTTTTGTTTACAGCGCAGTTATATTCAATATCTATCTATTATTAGCTATACCCAGGGTTTTATTTCCGCAAACGGTACGTACCGGCCTGCAACATACTCGCTACCTACTAGTTTCCTCGGTGCTTGAGATTGTGATAAACGTGTCGCTAAGTATTTATCTGGCAGGTAAATTTGGTTTGCCTGGTATAGCTGCCGGTACCTTTGTTGCATACCTGTTCGATAAGTTGTTTTTAATAGCAGTTGCCAACTGGGTTTATGGAATAAAACCCGGCCGGTACATAAATATCGCTTCTTTTTTAGGCTATACCCTGCTTACTTTTGCAGCGTTCGGGCTTGGTTTTTACCTTTTTAGCCACCAGTTCTGGGGCTTTTAGCATATTATTTTTTCTGCTTTTTACCCGCTAAGTAAAATCTAATTTACAAGCCCGGCTTTTTATACCGGTTAAGAGGGTTAAAAACAGGCCATTTTTTACAAGCTGAAAGGGCCTTAAAAATTGTTACATGTTGTGCTACTAAATCTGTGGCTTGTGGGGCACGTTTTAGGGGCTGTTTTATTGATGAAATTGATTTAGTGTGCTGTTTTTCAGTGTTTTATGTGGACAAGTGTTTATTTGTCACAAACACGTGAAACCTTTTCATAAAGGGTGCCGTAAAGTCAGATATAACACGCAGTAACCATGAAAAAAATATCTACACTTTTTGCAGCATTAATGATCATAGCAGGGGCAAATGCAAAAACCTATACAATAGGTTCGGGTAAATGGTCGGATGTTACTGTTTGGAACGGCCAATACATCGGAAATACTATCGGCGCTAACGATGTTGTAATAGTAACCGGTCAGTTAACCTTAACTACCAACATAGTTGTAGAAGGTACACTACAGGTTGAGAAAGGTGCCGGCCTTGTTGGTATGCAGGAACTGGTAGTTGCCCGCAATGGTAAATTTGTAAACAACGGTAACACAGTAGCAAAACGCATTATCAACGAAGGCCAGATAAGCAACAACCTGATAATGGAAGCTATTTACGATATAGATAACAAAGGTGCTATCGACAACAATAACAACATGGTTGCCGGTAACAACTTCTACAACTTTGGTGGTAATGCAACCGGTAACGGTGGTGCTTACTTTGTAAACAACAATATCTCAAATTCTCCTTCGGCTAAGTTTGGTAACGATGTACGTGTGTTTTATGGCAACGCAGTTGAGAACAGCGCTAAAGCTACACTGGCTACCGCCCTTAACCTGAACGCTACTTTAAATACCAACGCAGTTGTACTTAGCGTAAGCAACCCCGGTAAAGTAGATGTGGTAATGTTCAGCATAGAAAAAAGCATCGACGGCCAGAACTTTACTTTAGTAGAAATGGTATCGAACGTAAGCAAAAGCGAAGTTGCCATGACCTACACCGATACCAACGTAAATAACAACCTTACCTACTACCGCGTTAAAGCAATAACCAGCAACGGTACTGAGACCATGCTGCCGGTAGCAACAGTAAAAGCGATATAAAGATACCAGCCATTAACAAAGCAAAGCGGCCCATTGTGGCCGCTTTTTTGTTTTACTATTGTAACCTGTTAAAACAGCTTAACTATAACCAGGGTGTAGTGTAATGCACGCAGGGTGGCTTATTTGTTGATATTACATTTACCAGTATACCGCAATTTATTTTCAATTTGCTTACTGTGAAGTCAATAGTATCTCCGGCCTTATCGTTACCTGTTATGGAACACTTTTATACCATACAGGGCGAAGGCTTTTATCAGGGTAAAGCGGCCTATTTTGTAAGGCTTGGCGGCTGCGATGTTGGCTGCCCCTGGTGCGATGTAAAAGAAAGCTGGGAGGTCGATAAGCACCCCCAAATGAGCGTAGATCAGATAGTGGCATTTGTAGAATCTTCGGGTACGCGTATTTGTGTGGTAACCGGTGGCGAACCGCTAATGCACAATCTGGAAGAACTAACCCGCGTTTTAAAAAGCAAAGGCATACGCACACATATAGAAACCAGCGGGGCCTACCCTTTAACCGGCCAGTGGGATTGGGTATGTGTATCGCCCAAGCGATTTAAGTTGCCGTTAAAAGAAATGCTGGCTATTGCCAACGAGCTAAAAGTAGTAGTGGCACACCGTAACGATTTGCGTTG
Source organism: Bacteroidota bacterium (assembly GCA_046051095.1). Taxonomy (GTDB): domain Bacteria; phylum Bacteroidota; class Bacteroidia; order Chitinophagales; family LD1; genus Bog-950. Next base: position 2,868 of record JBJOOW010000514.1, read on the forward strand.
GGCCGAACAGAATGCCAAAGATGTGAACAGTAATTGCCAGTTGTTTTTACAACCGGAGTGGGATGAGGCAGAAGAAATATTGCCGTTAATGATTGATTATGTAAAGAACAATCAGCAGTGGGAGATATCGCTGCAGATACATAAATACCTGAACGTACCCTAACCGCCACAAACCACTAATGAGATACATGTTTAAGCCCCTGTTATGTACTGTAATGTTATTGCCGGTAATGGCCGGTATGGCGCAAATAACCACCAAAGAAACCGCCAAAGGTAAAGCACTGGAGTACTTTACAATGGGCGATAACGATATAGCCTATCAGCATTTTGCAGCCGCCGATTCGTTTTTGCACATGGCGGTAAAAGAGAAAGACAATTTTATTGATGCCTGGATAATGATTGGCCAGTTAAACTCGCAGGGTATGCGTAATTACCCCGAGGCTATTCGTGCATACCTTAAAGTAAAACAGCTAAAGGCCGATTATATGGCCGATGTTGATTACAATCTGGGTGTTTGCTATATGAACCTTGCCGAGTATGATAAAGCCAAAGTTGCTCTTAATGCATATCTGGCGCTGCCTAAACTGCCGGCATCTTCGCGTATGCTATCAGAAAAAATGGTAAAGGATTGCGACTTTGCGGTTAAAGCCATGCAGAACCCGGTAGATTTTAAGCCAGTAAATTTGGGTAGTGGAGTAAATACAGAGGCTGATGAAAGTATGCCATCGCTAACGGTAGATGGCAAGTATCTGTACTTTACCCGCCACTTTGGTGATGGCATGTATCAGGACGAGGATATTTTTATGAGCCTGAACACCAGTGCCGGTTTTGCAGCTGCAACCAGTATTGGTGCGGCCATTAATACAGAGCAATATGTAGAAGGTGCTCAAAGCATATCGCCCAACGGTAAATACTTGTTTTTTACCAGTGCCGACAGGCCGGATGGTTTAGGCCGTGCAGATATTTATATGGCACGTAAAGTTGGCGACCAGTGGGAGAGAAGCAACAATATTGGAGCGCCAATTAATACACCCGGCTACGAAACACAACCCTGCATAAGCGCCAATGGTAAAGAGCTATACTATGCCGGTATACGCGCTATGGGAAAAGGAGGCACCGATATATGGGTTAGTAAACTAAACGATAACGGTACATGGAGCCAACCGCAAAGTGTAGGTGATAATATTAATACCATGTACGATGAAATGCGTCCGTTTATACACCCCGATGGTAATACACTTTATTTCAGTTCGCGCGGGCATGCAGGTATGGGTAACTTTGACGTATACATGAGCAAACGCCAGGCCGATGGTAGCTGGGGCGTGCCGGTTAACTTAGGCTACCCTATTAACACTGCCGGCGATGAGTTAGGATTGTTTGTTACAGCCGATGGCTGTAAGGCTTACTATGCCAGCGAGCAGAAGGATAGCAAGGGGCAGATGGATATTTATAGTTTTGATATGCCTGCAGAAGTAAAGCCGGGTTACACATCGTACGTAAAAGGCATAGTGTACGATGCTGCCAACCGCGACCCCGTGTATGCTAATATACAGGTTTATGACCTTGAAACAGGAAAGTTGTACACCACATTCAGCACCGATAAGGTGAACGGTAATTTTCTATCGTCGATACCAGCAGGCAAAAACTATGCAGTAGAGGTGCAGAAAGATGGCTATCTGTTTTGGTCGCATAATGTATCGCTTAAAAATGTAAAAGAAGGTGCACCGGTAGAGGTAAACATACCTTTAAGCCGTATTAAAGTAGGCGAAACCATAGTGCTGAACAATATATTTTACGAAAGCGATAAGTACAATTTGAAAGCTGAATCGAATGCCGAACTGGAAGTAGTGGTGAAAATGCTGGAGAAAAATCCATCGCTTAAAGTTGAAATTGGCGGGCATACCGATAACTCGGGTAATGAGGAAAAGAACCGTGTGTTATCAGAAAATCGTGCAAAAAGTGTTTACGACTATCTGGTTAGCCGTAATATCAGTGCCGATAGAGTTAGTTATAAAGGTTATGCATCTACT
>JBJOOW010000515.1:0-6123 GCA_046051095.1 Bacteroidota bacterium
ACTCTTACAAAAAAACTATGTGGATCGAACTCACCCTGGCTACCGTGGCCCGTAATAATAACCGATACCTTAGCCGACGTTACGTTAGCAGCTATAGGAAAAGCACGTGCCGTAACCTGGGTTTCAAAATCTGACGAATTGTTGTACCCATAATAAGAGTGATATATCTCGCGCACGTTCTCTACAGTACGTGTCGGTTGCCCTTCTATAAATATAAATTCAACATTTGCACGAAAAGCATCTGTCCATCCATCGTAGTGAACACGTATAGCAACCGAATCTTTCAAAAAAGCCGCATAATCGGTAATATCATACAAGTAGGGGTGTGTCCAGCTACTGTCAAAACCATGGGCCTGACTTTGCGGCCAGTTAAAATCCATATAGTTACCGTAGGGTGTAATCAACCTACCCAACTCAGTAAAGTTTACATGGTCGGTATAGCTCCAGGTAGTATCGTGTGCTACAGTATCTATAGCAACAATCGACGAATCGAGAGTTCCGCTTTTTTTACCCAGCTCGGTATTAACGGTATAATCCCAGTGTGAGCAGGCCGGGGTACCGCAACCAAGGGTAAAACGCATCAATATTTTCTGGTAACTGGTACTGGTGTTTGGAAACACCACCCAGTTGTCGTCGTTACTTGGTGGCGAGTTAAGATTAGTACCCCAATGGGCAATAATAATAGTGGTATCGCCGGTAGCGGCATAGGTATTACACCATACCCCGAGCAGGGCAAATAGAAAAAACAAACTCTTTTTCATGTAATTGTTTGATTGAGGTAAATGTATGCAATTAAATGTTGCCGAAAAACGAAACAATATCCACTAATTAATGCGCAAAGCTTGCTTACACTTAACACAGCTTTACAGGCACAAAACCGCTATTGTAAATAAGCCTTTAAAAAGGCCCTTTTTCAGTGTAACAAGAGTAAAAAAAGTGCAACCTTTTGTGAGCTGTTGCCGTATATATAAGTGTATGGCGCAACGCACCAAGCCTACCCCAAAAGAGATGTTCTTTACACGGTGCGAAACGGAAATAAAAAAAGGCCCCGAAGGGCCTTAGAGAGGTGAAAAAAAATATAGAAAAGAAGATTAACGGATAAGGGTAACAGTACCTTTAGAATCGAAAGTTCTACCATCAAGGAACGTAGCAGAAACCTGATAAACGAACACATTAGTATTCTGAAGTTCGCCTTTATAAGTACCATCCCAGCCGTTGAATTGGTTGTTAGAGCTGAATACAAGCTCACCCCAACGGTTAAAGATTTTCATATCTACACTTACTAAGTTTTTACCAAACACCATAAACACATCGTTATTTCCGTCGCCATTTGGTGAGAATGCATTTGGAATGAAAGGTGCAGGATTACCAGCCACAGTTACTTTAGCAGTAGCTTCTACTTTACATACTCCATTGTAAGTAACTGTTAATTTATATTCATTATTTTCTTCGAACGAATTTACTGTAGGGTTTGCACAGTCTGTGCAGCTCAATCCTGCGTTTGGCGACCAGCTGTATTGTACAGAATCTGACATAGCAAAGGCAGACAGGCTGGTATTAAGCTGAATGCTTGAGCCTAATTCTATTGCAGTATCGCCAGGTATTATCGATAACTCGGCAGCAGCAGGCGACGCAATCATTACAGTTGTATCGGTAGCACAGCCGTTGTTATTTACAATGTGCAGGTTATGTGCACCAGCAGCCAGGTTATAAAATTCGTTCAGCTGTTGGTTACCACCATTATCTACCGAGTACAGGTAAGGTTGGTTAAGTATAGATACAGGAGTAACCACAATTGTGCCATTGGTAAAGCCAAAGCAGCTTACTGGTGTAGTTACAATCTGGAACTCATCGGCGTTAGGCTGTGGCAGGTTAATGTTAGCCACTTTGGTGCAACCACGTGCATCGCTTACGCTTATTACATAGTCGCCGGCTACCAGGCTGGCAAAAGCACCCATGTTGTTGCTTTGTACCACGCTGCTATTAAAGCTTAGCGAGTACATAAACGAACCGTTACCACCCTCGCAGTTAGCGTTTATTGTACCATTGGCGCTGTTGTAGCATAGTGGCGCCATAGATGATGCAGTTACGCTCATTGGTTGAGGCTCGGTAATAGTTGTTGTGCCGCTTGCAGTACAGTTGTTGGCATCGGCCACAGTTACAGCGTAGCTACCTGCAGTTAAACCGGCAATAGCTGGTGTTACATCGGCAGTTGTTGTATTCCAGATATAAGTGTAAGCACCTGTACCACCTGCAGCATTGGCATTAGCAGTACCATCGTGGCCGGCATTAGGTGTAATGTTGGTACCAGTACCGCCCGGGTTGCAGGTTACATTGGTAGACTGCAGCGATACAGTTACAGCAGCAGGCTCGGCAAGTACTATAGTAGTATCGGCAGTACACATGTTGGCATCGGTAGCTGTTACAGTGTATGCAACACCAGCCGACAGGCCTGTTGCAGTGTTACCATTTACACCACCGTTCCATGCCAGGTTAATTGAACCTGCGCCACCAGCAGCATTGATAGTAATAGCACCATCGTTACCACCATTACATTTAATAGCCGTAACAGTAGGGTTGCTAAAGTGTATAGGTGTAGTAGAGCCTACAGTGGCAGAGCCGGTAGCCGAGCAGCCAGAGATATCTGATACAGTTACAGTGTAAGTACCACCAGCAAGGCCCGTTGCCTGTTGTGCGTTGGCATTGTTGCTCCACAGGTAGGTATAGTTACCGGCACCCGATGCTATTACATTGGCAGTACCATTGTGGTAGCCGTAGCAGGTTTCGTTAGTGCTACTGGTGCTTATGCTAAGGTTGCCTAACGCTACAGATACAGTATCGCGGGCAGTACAGTTGCCGCTAGATACAGCTACTACATATGTGGTGCTGCTTAGCGGAGTTGCAACGGGGTTAGCTATAGATGCAGATGAAAGGCCGCTGGTTGGTGTCCAGCTGTAAGTAAAGGCCTGGCCGTTAACCGGGTTACCGGTTACAGTGGCGTTAAGCTGTGCATTTATGGCGCTGCAGTTAGCAGCATCGGGGCCTGCATTTACTGTAAATGGTGCCGATATAACAGTTACAGTTACAGTATCGGTAGTTACACACACACCTACATCGGCGGTTACTGTGTAAGTAGTAGTAACCGAAGGTGAAGCTGTAGGGTTAAGTATAGAAGCATTATTAAGTGTGCTGGCATTGTTCCAGCTAATTAAACCTAAACCGGTTGCGTTTAGCTGAGCATGGTCGCCGGCGCAAATGGTCATACCGTTACCGGCATCTACACCAAACGGATCCATAATAGTAAGTACTGCGCTATCGTATGGCAGGTTGCTGCAGGCAGCATACAAGCTTATTACTACTCTCTCTGTGCCTTCGGCTAAGCCGTCAACTATCGGATTGATGTGTAAAGTTACAATAGAATCGCCTGCAGGTATTATAATGCTATCAGCTATAGTAGTGTAGTCTACACCATTTGTAGCGGTACCGCCAATACCGTAGTGTACTACAGTTGGTTGGTTAATTGGTGTTTGTAAGCGGAAATTGATTTTGCCCTGTACACAACCTTCCATTGCGTTGGTAATGTTTGGCTCATCTGTCTCAGCGCTGTCTACACTAACATAGTTTGATGTTAAGCTGTTAGCCTCAAGAAAAACGCCAGAATCGTAGATACCGTCGCCGGCATCTGCTATCACCAATTTAAGGTGGTAGGTTTGGCAAGCCTGTAGGCCTTTTCTTTTAGCGGTAAGTACTTTGGTAAAACCATCGTATTGAATGTAGTAATTGCTGTTATTGTAAGGAGCAGTGTAACCGTCGCCGTTGTTGTTGTAGTATTGCGAGTAGCTACCGCTGTTTACGTTATCGATAGTAACAGGAATATTGGTACCAGGTACCAATGCAATATTTTGCTGACCAGCTATACCAGGACCGCTGATAAAGAAAGCGAAGGCATCATTATAACCGCTATTTACCCACTCAGGGTATTCTTCCGAAGCAAATACATAACGGAACTCAACGCTATCGCTAAGTACGTTCATATCAAACTCAAGCGAGCAGGCATCTTTAGTAGAAGCACCGGCAAGGCTGTTTAGTGAAGGATCGCCAGCAGCTACGTTATCCCAACCCTCAGAACCTGAGTTGTTAGGGCCGGTTATCATAGTATCTGAACCAGTGGTAAGCACAATACCGTTGGTCATACCCAGGTTACAGTTATTGCAGGTAAAAGTTCCGGCGGCACCATTTGGACAGTGCATTACCACATTGGTAATGGTTACTCCATTACCTGCCAGTATCTGCGATAACTGGTTACCATTGTTATTGGTAGTGGCTACTATTTGCGAGTAGCCTGCTTGAGCGAGTGCAAAAAGCACAATTGTGGTAAATAGCTTATTCATAAAATGCCGCGTTTATACCTTCAAAATACAGTGTTAACAAAGTTCTGTCAAGTATATTTTCAATGTTTTTTAAAATACTTACAAAACACTCAAAATCAATACAATAAACACACAAAACAAAGCTTGTTTTTATATAAAAACAAGGCAATAGTTGCGTTGCAAAAACCCTGACTTTAACAATATTATTTAGTCCCTTTCGTCCGTTGTTGCAGCCGGCGTAGAGCCAGCCGCCTGAAATTCTGATACCGAATATAATTAACACTCTGTAAATTTTGCATTTACACAAGGAATGTTTTGGGAAATGGGGATTTTTTGGTTTGGTTTGCGCGCCTTTATAAAAAAGCCGGGGGTAACCCAATTTAACCCACTGGCAAACAACTAAACATGAAGAACAAAGAAACGATAATCGGGTGGGTGCTTATAGCCGCTTTAATGATAGGCTTCACCTTTTACCAGAGCAAAAAGCAGAAAGCCGAACAGGATATTAAAGATCAGGCAGCATTGGTTGCCCGTCAGGATTCGATAAAAAAAGCCCAGCAACTTAAAGCTATTGCCCCTGTAGCTGCTACCGATTCGGCTGCTATTGCCTCGGGAACTGTAAATACTACTACCACCGATAGTGGTGCTCTTACCCAACGCTTTGGTGCATTTGCTGCTGTAGCCAATGGTGAGGACAAAACCTACGTTATTGAGAACGAACTACAGAAGATAACCCTTAGCAGCAAGGGCGGCCAGATTAAAAGCGTAGAACTTAAAAACTACAAAACCTGGGACAAAAAGCCTCTAATTCTGTTCGACAACAAAAACAACCAGCTTAGCTACCAGTTTTTTATTGAAGGCAACCGCGATGTAGATACCAAAGACCTTTACTTTACCCCAACGGGAGAGGCTTTTTCTGTTACTGGTAACAGCAGCAACACCTTTACTTTACGTGCCGATTTAGGCGAAGGCCGCTATATAGAACAGCAGTATACCCTTAAAGGTAATAGCTACCTGTTCGATTATAACCTTAACCTGGTAGGGCTGGAAAAAGTAGTTGCAGCCAATAACACCTACGTAAATGTTATTTGGAACAATACACTACAAAGCTTAGAGCACAATATTGAACTTGAAAGACGCTATAGTGCTCCTTATTTCCGTTATGCTAAAAACGATGTTGAGCACCTGAACGAAGATAAAGAAGAAGACCAGGCTGAGTTTGATGCCCCGGTTGAATGGATTGCATACAAGCAGCAGTTCTTCAATATGACCCTGTTTAGCAAACAGGAGATACAGAAAGGCGGAAAGATTAAAACCATCTTCAACAAAAACGAAAAAAGCTACGTAAAAAAATACACAGCAAACTTTACACTGCCTTACAGCAACACAGGTAAAACCAGCTACGGTTTTCAGTTTTATGTAGGCCCTAACAACTTTAACTCGCTGGCAGCGCTTGACAAGGAAAACGAGAATATTATTAAGCTGGGCCCCGATATGTGGCTGTTTAGCTGGATAAAGTACATTACCCGCTTCATCATCTGGGTATTTAGCTGGTTCGATAGCGTAAAACTTAATTACGGTATTATTATTCTGCTAATGACCCTTATGCTTAAGCTGGTACTACACCCGCTTACAGCAAAATCGATAGAAAGTGCAGCCAAAATGAAAATACTGGCGCCCGAAATTGCTGCCCTTAAAGAAAAATACGGCGATGACCAGGCCAAAATTGGCAGCGAGCAAATGAAGCTTTACC
>JBJOOW010000516.1:0-2662 GCA_046051095.1 Bacteroidota bacterium
TTTGCCTAACAGGTCGTAAAACCATATAGTACCGCCAGCCGATGTATAAGCTGTAAAGTACCCGTTGTTCTTTATTAAATCAGGATATAAATTAAACTCATTTTCGTCTGCTATTAAAGTAACGCCCGTAGTTGTATCTACCCGCACGGTTACAGTGTCGTAACTCCACCACGTACCGGCACACGATACACCAGTATCGTGCACAGCTACAATATATGTTGTAGTAGAATCCGGGCAAACTATGCCCGGCAACAACATATCTGAATGAAACCCCGCCGGAACACTATACCAGTAAACGCTATCGTAATCTGTTGTACCAACCACGCTACGCAGTTCAACACAACTATTACCCTTAACTAATGTAGTATCGTTGGTTGCTATAGTTACTGCGTGAGCATTATATGGATAGATATCTGAGAGGCTATCCAGAAATATACCACCCGAAATAGCAACTGATGTATCGCAACCAAATGCTATATAGTTATAGTTATTATTGCGTGGAGTTAAATTTACCTGAAGTACCTGCCAGGAAAAATCAAGCAATGGCGAACGGTATAGCACCTCGCTTCTATCGCAGCTATCTATCCCTCCCCATATTAAAAAATGGCCGCGTTGCTTAAATATTGATGATGGATGCAACGCTGTTACACTCGTTGCTGCAAGAGAAAACATATATGTTCTATTTTTTTCCAAGTAGCAATCTAACTTCTGCGAAAACACACCCAATACAACAGGGCCTCCGGGATACCATACTGCAGTATCGTAAAACCCAATAGAAACAAACTGATTGCCGTGATAAGGAATTCTTGGGGTAGCCTCAGCATAAATCAGATTTGATGATGTAGCTGTTTGTATGTTAACGTAAGGCTCACAATTATAAAACCCTTCAACAACACAGCGCGGGTTGTATGCTATTGCAAAACAAGAATCAGCACTTTCAAACGAACCGTTCTTGACAAGTATCTGTGCTTGTAAACCCGTAAGAATGAACATAAGCGTAAGAAGTATTACAGCTCTTCCGCTTTTAGATGCTATCATTTTAGTATAATTACTTTACCCGTTTTTATTTTACCATTATTTAACCGTGCCTGGTATATAAGCATGTTATTACCGCAGTTAAACTGGCTACAATCAAACCGGTTAGAACCCTCTTCTATCTTCCGCTCATACACCAGTTTGCCTAACAGGTCGTAAAAACATATAGTACCGCCTGCCGATGTATAAGCTGTAAAGTAGCCGTTGTTCTTTATTAAATTAGGATATAGATCAAAGGCAGTAGAATCGGCAATCTCTACCTTTTGCCCGTATGAATATACGGTACTTTCTTCGTTTTCTTTTTTGCTGCTTTGGTCCCAGCAATCATCCCAAAAAACGGATTCTGCCGAGTTAGTAGACAACCAATACATAGCACGGGCTTTAAAAACTGCTGGCCCACCGGTAACATAGCATTGATTGGCAATATATTCTATGCTGGCTAGCTCATTATAATCTAAATCATAATTGCCTGTAGCAAATCTGTTAAGGTAAATGTTGTTTACTGTTTTCAAGTAGCTTTCGCGCTTGCTTATGGGCGTTACAAAATCATTATCATCATTCAGGTACGTAGCATCTTCGTTCTGGGTTTCGGTTAAAAGCACCATCTCGTTGTTTACCTTCATAAGCTTGGCAAAACTTTCATTCTCATTATCCTCATAAAAATCATTAAGTATGCTGCTTAAGCTTCGCATATCAGGGTTTTCATCTATCATCACAAACAACTGTTCTTTTATCCAGTTTTGGTACTCTCTTCTGTTCCAGCCAAAATTAGTTGGGCCAGCCGCTAAATATTCATACCAACTTTCATCTCCACCATTTATTAAATTCCATGCGTCTCCAGGTTCCTGGCAGGTAATCGGGCATACATCTGTAAGGCTAGTAGTAGGTGAAGGAAATGGCAGCCCGGCCAATGTAAATTGTAGGAATGGTGTTGGGAAATAATCAGAAGGGGCATCAGGGCAGTAATCTCTAATAAAGAAATTTTGACTTGAACCGTCAGATTCAAAACACCCCAATTGATCAGCACAATTATCCCATTTGTTATCATGCGGATAATACAAACTGCCCTGATTGCCTATCATGCCTGCATTGTGTATTACAACACCTACCTCTGCATTTGTAAGTTGGTTAGTTTGTATGGCCACTGGGCCGGCAGTTGGGCCAGCTGCGGCAATAGCCCAATGCATGCCTATAATTTCGTTGCACGAAAAAGATGAAATATTCATAGGCACTTCGGATAATATACCGGATAGCTTACCAAGCTTATTACTATTACTATTATTATAAACTGGTGCAGTGGTGCCGGCAGCCAACTCTATAAGGTTGCTCGAAACTGTTGTCCATCGCGAGTACCTGTTTTCTATACCCGCCCAATAATTGGTACTGGCTATGCTGCATGGCCTGGGGTTTATAGTAATACTATTATTATAAATATGTGTATTACGGCAATCAAACGTTTTAATGCCTAGCTGTGCATTGGCAATAGTATTATCAAATATACTTATACCATCACTGCCTTCTATTGTATGCGCATAGGACAGAGCCAATATGCCTACCGACTGTTGTGCGGTAGCAGTATTAGCACTTGTTGTTGTCATCTGCAGGTTGTTGTTGTTTATTTCAACAG
>JBJOOW010000517.1:0-4185 GCA_046051095.1 Bacteroidota bacterium
AGCTGTACAGCCAGCTACAGTACCAACAGGTTTACTACACCACTGGAAACTTAACAACGGCTTTACCGATGAAATTGCCGGTAACACACTGGTACCATCGGGTGCTGTAAACTATGCCAACGGTCGCTTTGGTAATGGAAACGGGGCGGTTATATGCAATGCACCCGACGGTGTAATGGCACTTAGCACACCCGTAGTAAAAGATACTATAACCATTGCCTTATGGTATTACCATGCGGTAACCACCGGTTATAAAACAATAATTGGCGATACCGCCGGCCGCTATGGCGATATACTTACTGTTATAAACAACGAAATGAAATGGCAAAAGCCAGGTTCGGGTGCGCAGGCTACCGGTGTGCAATTAAGCACCGGCTGGCACCACATTGCTGTAACCAAACAAAGCACAGAGCTTAAGTATTATTTAGATGGTACACTTGCATATACAGCTACTAACCCGGGCGCAGTACCGGTAATGGGTGTTGCCGGTAATGGCGGCACACAAATAAACCGCTTTGGCAATACTGCCCCTATTTACAATAACCAGCCCTCCAAAGGCCAGCTGGATGATATACGCATATACAATTCGGTACTTAATGCTTCGCAGATTGCCGCCCTGGTTTCTGAGCCGGAGATATACAGCATTGGTACTTTTAGTGCCGCCTGTATAGGTGGTTCTTCATCGGTAACGGTAAATGCGGGTTCATCACCCACCACACAATACCAGTGGCAGAAAAACGGCACCAACATACCGGGTGCTACATCGGCTACACTTACACTTAACAACATACAAGCCGGCGATGCCGGTAACTACACCTGTATAGTATCGTCTTCATCGGGTTGTGTGGCGGCTACTTCACCTGCTGCTGTACTAACACCAGGTGCGGGTAACGTAAGTATTACCCAACAACCACAGGCACAAACCAAATGTGTTGGCCAAGCTGCAAGCTTTGCAGTAACTACCAGTGGCGCTGCTGTAACATACCAGTGGAAAAAAGACGGCAACACACTTGCCGGACAAACCGCGGCTACACTTAACATAGCCGCCGTTACTACTAACGATGCCGGCAACTACACCTGCGAAATTTCAGGCGGTAGCTGTGGTTTAATAGCTACCAGCGCTGCCCAGTTAACCGTTAACACACCTGCTGTAGTTACTATTGCACCTGCTACTGCAACAATATGTAATGGCACTTCGGTTACGCTAACGGCATCTGGCTCATCTACCTACAATTGGAGCAATAGCGGCGGCAGCAATGCTACGGCGAGCTACAGCCCTACAACAACTACTACTTATACTGTAACAGCTACCGATGCCAACAACTGTTCGGCTACTGCCAGCAAAGTAGTAACCGTTAATGCTTTGCCATCGGCGGCTATTAATGGTTCATCGGCTGTATGTGCCGGCTCATCGGTTAACCTAACAGCTACCGGTGGTACTGCATACGCTTGGAGTAACTCACTTGGCAATACTGCTACTGTATCGGTTTCTCCTTCAACGGCTACTACGTATACGGTAACCGTAACCGATGCTAACAACTGCTCGGCTACTGCCAGCAAGCCTATTGCTGTAAACCAGTTACCGGCAGCCAGCGTTAGTGCACAACCGGCTACCATATGCAGCGGACAAAGCACTACCCTTACTGCAAACGGTGGCAATACCTATGCATGGAACAACGGCCTGCCAGCAGGCGCCACACAACAGGTATCGCCGGCAAGTACTACTACATACAACGTAACTGTAACCAACACTACTACGGGTTGCACCGCAACAGCAACTACCGGCGTTACAGTAAACACCTTACCTGCCGCTGCAATTACCGGCAACAACAGCATTTGTCCTGGTACTTCAGTAACACTTACAGCTACAGGTGGTAATAGCTATACCTGGAGCGACAACGGCGGTAACAACGCTGCGGCTACTTTCAGCCCATCGGCTACTACCAGCTATACAGTAACTGTTACTAATGCAAACAACTGTTCGGCTACAGCTACACAAGCTGTTACAGTAGTACCTGTAAGTGCTGCTATAAACGGCCCATCAGCAATATGCTCGGGGCTTTCGGCTACATTAACTGCCAGCGGTGGTAGCTCCTATGCCTGGAGCAATAACGAAACCACTGCATCTATTACAGTTACACCTACCAGTGCAAGCACCTACACTGTAACAGCAACACTTAGCGGCTGTACCGCTACTGCATCGCAAACCGTATCTGTACAAACTACACCTGTAGCTTCTATTAGTGGCCCAACCACAGTTTGCGCCGGCCAAAGTGTTTCGCTTACTGCAAATGGCGGTAACACCTATGCGTGGAGCGATAATCTGGGCAGCAATGCTATTGTCAGCGTATCACCTGCTGTTTCTACAACCTATACAGTAACAGCTTCGTTAGGCGCTAACTGCTCGGCCAGTGCTTCGTATACGGTAGATGTGCTACAACCTACTTCAAGTTCGTTCAGCCAAACTATCTGCAATGGCGAATCGGTTAACTTTGACGGAAACACCATTACTACCAGCGGCGTTTACACCCGCACTATACCTAACTCAGTTGGTTGCGATAGCGTAATTACACTTAACCTTACCGTGCTTAGCCCTATTGTAACCAATACCTCGCATATAATATGCGCCGGCGATAGCTACGATTTTAATGGCGAAACGCTTACAGTGGCAGGCACATACTACGATACACTTACATCTGTACAAAGCTGCGATAGCGTAATAATGCTGGAGCTTACTATCGGAACACCAACCAACATTACCACCCAACCGGTTGCTTCAACAACTATTTGTTCGGGCACAGACTTTAGTTTAGATGTAACAGCCGATGGCAGTAACCTTACTTACGAATGGATAAAAGATGGTACAGTTATTGGCAGCTCTGCTATCAGTAACTATGCTGTTGGAATTTCTGCTGTAGCAGATGCCGGTACTTATAAAGTTGCTGTAACCGGCACCTGCGGTGTCGATACATCGGATGAGGCCTTGGTTGTTGTAAACGCCACACCTGCACCTGTTGTTCAGCAAAACGGCGCTTTGTTAACCAGCAGTGTTACCGGCGCTTCGTATGCCTGGTACATCAACAGCAATAGCATCAGCGGGGCCAACCAGCAAAGCTACACAGCTACACAAACCGGAAATTATAAAGTAGAAGTTACAAGTGCCGATGGCTGTACTGGTACATCTGCCGAAGTAAACGTGGTAATTTCGGGTATAGAAACTATTGGAACTATTGCTATAAGCGTATACCCTAACCCGGCCACCGATGTGTTGATGATACAAAGCGATGCCAACTTGCTAAGCCTTGAAGTGTTTGATATTGCCGGCAAAAAACTGCTTATAGAAAACACCCATACCAACCACATCAACATTAACAGGCTTGCACAAGGCACTTATGTGCTTGCTATAACAACCAATAACGGTATTGTTCGTAAACCGTTTATTAAAAATTAGGAAAGGATAATCGCCTTTGTCCGCAGCACGGGCGATTGAGTTTTGTTTGGCCCCCTTTGCACTTGCAAAGGGGGCTTTTTGTTGCCTCGCGTTTATATCGTTTAAAAACAGGCTTAATTATGACCAAAAATGGCCTTACTTAACTAAAAATAATATTGGGCAGTACCGAAGTTGTTTTATATTTAAACCGCAATAACACACTCAAAATCATTTTTTATGAAGAACAAGTTTTTAAGTGCTGCCCTGGGCATTCTATTAATGCTGGGCTGTTTTGTGCAGGCCAATGCGCAAAACAAGGATATAGAGAAAGGGAAAGAAATACTGGCCAAGGCCATGGAGCAGAAAGATGCCTCTAAGAAAAACGAGATGGTACAAAAAGCTACCGAATCGTTTCAAAAGGGCGGCATGAAACGCGAAATGTATGCACTTATAGGCGATGCGTTTCTGGATAAAAAAGATTACACCAATGCACAAAGCAACTACAGCCGTTGCGATAAACCCGAGAAAAAAGAAGGCATGAAAAAACTGGCTGAAGCATATGTAGAAGACGCTTTTAGCGGCGACGAAAAAAACGAGCCTAAAGCCCTGCGTAAAGCAATGGATTTTTACACCAAGGCTGAAGCTGCTAAAGAAGGTGCCCGCGCCATTGGCGACCGTTAATACGAGCGTGGTGCCGGTAGCTATAATAAAGCCTTGGAGTATTATGTAATTGGAGGCGCCGAAGTGAAAATTGA
>JBJOOW010000518.1:0-2898 GCA_046051095.1 Bacteroidota bacterium
TCATCCCAAATTAGCAGTAGCTTATTTTGACTTTTATTTCCCCCAAAGCGTAGTCGAAGGGCCCTAAAAGCAAGAGGCTTCTACCACGTTCGGCCTTAAACTTTGTGCAAATACCAATTCAAAAATGAGGGATTGCCCCAAATTTACTTTTCCATTACGCTGCTCTGGTGGCGTATGCTCTCGTTATGTACCTGTTGAAACAGCTTTAGTATAAACTCTTCGGTAAGTCCGCCGGTTTTACCTTTCTCCAGCGCGCGCTTAACTATTTGCGCCCAGCGCTCACTTTGGTGTATGGCTAACCGGTTCTCCTTTTTAAACGTGCCTATCTCTTCCGATATACCCATACGCTCCGATAGCAGCTCGATGATATAATCATCTATCCTGTCTATACGCGCGCGTAAATCGTGTAGCGATTTTAGCCCCCCCTCATCTACTTTAGGCTGGCGTACTATCAGTTGGCCCAGTATCTCACCTAACCGTTCGGGGGTAACCTGTTGCTTGGCATCGCTCCATGCTTTATCCGGGTTAATGTGCGATTCTATCATCAGCCCTTCAAAACCCATATCCATTCCCTGTTGAGATAGCATGTATATCATATCGCGCGTACCACCCATGTGCGATGGGTCTACAATAATAGGTATCTGCGGGTAGCGGCGGCGCAACTCAATGGGTATCTCCCACATAGGCGGGTTGCGGTAAATTGTTTTCTCATACGATGAAAACCCGCGGTGTATTACCGCCAGCTTTCTAAGCCCGGCATGGTAAAACCGCTCAACGGCCCCTACCCATAGTTCAAGGTCGGGGTTAATGGGGTTTTTAATCATTACCGGTATATCTACGCCTTTCAGGCTATCGGCTATCTCTTGTATGGCAAACGGCGATACCGTGGTGCGGGCACCTATCCATAGTACATCTATATCGTTTTTCAATGCCGCCTCTACGTGTTCGGGGTTGGCTACCTCTACTGTTACAGGTAGCCCTACTGCACGGCCGGCATTTTTTACCCAGGGCAGGCCTATCTCTCCTACACCCTCAAAACTATTGGGCCGGGTACGGGGTTTCCATATTCCGGCGCGTATCATCTGCACTTTACCGGCTGCGTTATTTACTATCTGCTGCACGGTAGTCATTACCTGCTCCTCGCCCTCGGCGCTGCACGGGCCGGCTATTACAAATGGGTGGCTGGTGTTACTTACCCAACTGCTCAACGGCTTTATATCCAACGTTTCTGCCACAAAAATTAATTATCGGTTTAGGGTACAATATTACAGCAAAAACCTGCTTGCCAAATGGCTTTTATAAAACTATAACTAACAAGCATTACATTTACTACATGGCAGATACATCCACACAATACGATTACATAGTTATAGGCTCGGGTTTTGGCGGTAGTGTAAGCGCTATGCGCCTGGCCGAAAAAGGATATAGCGTACTGGTAATTGAAAAAGGCCGCCGCTGGGCACTTACCGATTTTCCTAAAACCGACTGGGACCTGCCCCGCTACCTGTGGATGCCTATGCTTAAATGGTTCGGCTTTCAAAAGCTTACCTTTTTTAAAGAGGTGTTTGTTATAAGTGGCGTTGGTGTGGGTGGCGGCTCGCTGGTGTATGCCAACACACACATGCTGCCTAAAGAGAGCTTTTACACCAACAAAATATGGTCGCATTTTAAAGATTGGAAAAGCACACTGGCACCTTACTACCAACGCGCGCAGTTTATGCTGGGCTCGGCCAAATACCAGAAAGATAACCCCGAAGATTTAGTACTGAAAGAAGTGGCCGAAGAGATGGGCCATGGCGATTCGTATAAAAGTGTGGATGGCGTAGGTGTTTACCTGGGCGATAGCTATAAAGAAACCGACCCCTATTTTAAGGGCCTGGGGCCATTGCGCAAAGGCTGCACCGAGTGCGCTGCCTGTATGACCGGTTGCCGCCACGGAGCCAAAAACACACTTGATAAAAATTACCTGTGGCTGGCCGAACACCAGTTTGGCGCGCAGGTACTGGCCGAAACACTGGTTACCAAAATTGAACACGTAAACGGCGAGTATGTAATACATACCGAATCATCAACCTCTTATTTTTCTAAAAACAAAAAAGTATTCCGCTCAAAAGGTTTGGTGTGCAGCGGTGGCGTATTGGGCACTATGGATTTACTGCTGCGCCAGAAATACATTACCAAAACACTACCCGGCCTATCAGATAAGCTGGGCGATAATATATTAACCAACAGCGAAATGCTTAGCGGCATTGGCGGTGCCGATCGTAAACTAAACAACGGCCTGGCCATATCGCGCATATTTGCCCCCGACGAAAACACGAACATAGAGGTATGTAAATTCCCTAACGGTAGCGGATCTATGATGCACCTGGGCACCTTAGCTGTTGGCGATGGCAAACCGGGCGTACGCACTGCCAAACTTATTGGCCAACTGGTGCGCCACCCGCTTACCTTCTTAAAACTCTTCTTTACCAAAGCGCCGGCAGAAAAGGGCATCATCTTCCTGATTATGCAAACACTTGAAAACTCTATGCAACTGCGCCTTAAACGTGGCTTGTTTGGCAGCGGCATGACGATGATAAACGAAAGCAAACAACCCGTACCTACTTACATACCGGTAGGGCAAGAGGCACTTTACCGCTACGCCAAAAAAGTAAACGGCGTACCTATGAACGCCCTTACCGAAGTTACGCTCGGCCTGGCATCTACCGCGCATATACTGGGTGGCTGCCCTATGGGTAAAACCAAAGAGGATGGTGTGGTTGACGAGTTTTTCCGTGTACACGGCTACGAAAACTTTTTGATACTGGACGGCTCTATTATGCCTTGCAACCTGGGTGTTAACCCATCGCTTACTATTACTGCACTTAGCGAGTACGCTATGGACCATGTACCGGT
>JBJOOW010000519.1:0-6054 GCA_046051095.1 Bacteroidota bacterium
CCAAGTGTATTGATTCGTTTGTATGGACTACAGCACCAAAAGTGTATATACTAAACTCTCCTGCAAATTACAGTGGCGTGTATCAGTTTCGCAACAATGGCCGGTTGCCGTATGCGCTCAATTTTTATAAAAACTATACCGATAGCGGCAAAATAGTACATCTGTTATCATCCAGCTTTGGTTCGTTAAACGACTCAACGGTAGTTACCATAGAAAACGATTCTACACTGAACGTGAAATTTGTAACAAATGGTGGTTGGTTAATGAATGAGTTTTTAGGCGCAACCGATTACTCAAACCCGGAATATACTGTTGATGTAAACGAATGGGAGCCATCGTACAGGGTTGTATTTCATACTAAAGATATCGGTGCCGTGTATGTGGCTTGCAGTGGAAACGGGTATTATCAGATAAAAGGATTTTAGAGCCGGCAACTATATGTATCATAAAACGCGGGGCATCGTATTGCATACCATAAAATATTCCGAAACCAGTGTAATAGCCAAAGTTTACACTGAAAAACTCGGCCTGCAATCGTATATAGTAAAGGGAGTAAGAGCCTCTAAATCCAAATCGAAGGCGGCTATGCTACAGCCGCTTACTTTGCTGGAGATGGAAGTAAGCCACCGCGAAAACAAAGGCCTGCAATATATACGCGAGTACCACCGGGCTTATGTATACCAAAGCATACCCTTCGATACGCTTAAATCTACCATCTCGTTTTTTTTGCTGGAGGTAATTACCAAAGCCATACGCGAGCACGAGCCTAACGGCGAAATGTTTGAGTTTATATACGAAGCCTTTTGTGCACTGGATGCTGAGCAGAAACTAAACCCCGATTTTCATCTGGTGTTTCTGGTAAACCTTTCGCGCTACCTGGGTTTTGCACCGCACAACAACTACAGCAACGATGAGTGTTACTTTGAAATGAGTGAAGGAGTTTTTATTACCGGTAAAGAAACACCGTATGTGTTGGATAAAGACGATAGCCGGTTGCTGAACGACCTATTAAACGAAAGCCTGTTTGCCAACGAGCCACTTAAAATTACCCGCACCGAGCGCCGGCAAATGATGCATAACCTGCTAAAGTATTATCAGCTACACCTGGAGAATTTTAACCTTAAATCACCAGAGATACTGGAAGAGATATTGGATTGATTACTTCACGCCCACCTTTATCCAGACTTTTGTTTTAGCGGTCAGGTAATCTTCCATACGGCAGAAGATGGCACCTTTGGGGCGTTCGAAACGGGGAATGGGGGTCATGCTGATTTTATACTTGTTGCTATACAGGTCTGTATACTTAGTTGAGTTTTCAACCTTAGAAAGCAGGTAGATACGGTACCAGTTACGTTCCGAGGCATTTGCCGATAAGCCCCACAACAGCAAGATGGTTAACAGCGGTTTCATTTACCTAAGTTACGATAGTTCTTTATAAGTAAAGTTACATCATCATTTACGGAATAACGGCGCGCATAGTTCAGTTCGGCTTCGGCCAGTTCGGTGTCGGTTAGTTGCAGGCCCTGTATGCTATCGGTAGGGTGCAGCACTCCTGCTTTAGCGCTGGGAAACTGTTTCAGGTTACCGGTAGTGCTAAACCCCACCCACGATTTTTTGCCCGACAACACATTTAACCAGTTGCCCATAAAGCTGCCGAAATTTTTAATTACAAACAGGTTAACCGGTAGCAGTGGCAACAGTAGTATTGAAACAGCTACATCAAACACACGCTTGCTGCGCAGGTTTTCGGGCTTAAACAGGGCATAGCTTTTTTCGGCTACGTATAGGTCGCCGGCACTGTCCTTGCTGTTACTGCCTATCAGCGCATCGCTGCCAGGGTTTAGTATTTTGTAATCAATGCGGTTTCCGCATTTAGAAATTTGTTCAATAATACCGGCATAGCTGTAATCGGCCGAGCAGAATACTACTTCGTTGTTACGGTAAATGGCGGTAGCTTTTTTGGCGGCGCTTAAATCGGTAACGGTATTTATCTCCTGCGTGTTGCCAAGGCTGCGCAGTATGCTTACAGCCCGTGCAGCATCGGTGTTGCCCACCACCAGGCTGTGTTTATCATCGGTATCGGCTACCGAAAAGCTTTGGTTTTTAATAAGCTGATACACCGTGCGTGTTATCAGCATTTCAAAACCGGTCCAGGCGGCACCTAATAATATTATAGCACGCGAAAAGCGCCACTCGTTAGGTATAAACGCATACACTACGGCTATGGTAACGGTGCCCAGCAATATGCCCCGCAGTATGTTGGCCACTCGGAAAGGCTTATCGTAAGCTCCGCTCAGAAAAGCCGCTACTATCCATATAAAAATATAGGTGGGTACCACTATGAACAAAAACTCGTTGGGGTAATAGTTTTCGTGATACTTTATCATATCCTCCCAATAGGTTTTAATAAAGTAAATGCCGGTAAAACTTAGCAGGGCATCTACTATAAACAGATAGGAAGAAGCAAACAAGCCCGCCAGTAGCGTAAGCAGCCCGCGGAACACAATAGCAAAGTTAATAAGCAACGAGTACAGACCCGATTGATTACCGCTAAAGTGTTTGCGCGCAAAAATTATCATGGCGTTGTAAAACACCTTTACATAGTTAAGGCTGCCTTTTTTAGTGCTCTCGCCTTTGTAGTGTATTATGGTAGTATCGTGGTAATAGTAGTTTTTGTAGCCGCCTTTTATTATACGGTAGCTAAGGTCTACATCTTCACCATACATAAAAAAGGTTTCATCCAGCAGGCCTACTTTATCCAGCGCTTCCTTACGCATAAACATGTAAGCGCCGGATAGTATTTCTACTTCGTGGGTTTGGTGTTCGCTTAAAAACCCAAGGTGGTAACGCCCAAACGTGGTTGACTTTGGAAAAAACTTTGCCAGCCCGAATGTTTTATAAAACGCTACCGAAGGGGTGGGTAGCCCGCGTTTGCTTTCGGGTAAAAAGTTGCCTTTCCCGTCTACCATGCGTATACCTAATGCACCGGCATCGGGGCGGGCATCCATAAAGGCTATGCATTTGGCAAAGGTATCTTCGGCTACTACGGTATCGGGGTTTAGCAGCAGCACATACTTACCGGTAGAAATTTCGATAGCCTGGTTGTTGGCTTTAGAAAAACCTACATTGTTTTTATTGGCTATGGTTTTTACAAACGGAAACCGTTGTTGTACCATCTCTACAGAGCCATCAGCACTTGCATTGTCTACTACAAACACTTCAGCCTGTATGCCCGCAATAGCCCGCTGTACCGAAACAAGGCATTGCTCCAGAAAGTACCGGACGTTGTAATTAACTATGATGATGGATAGCTGCATTGGCTGTAACAAACGCCAAATTGATATTTTAATTGGAATTCTTTACCAGATAATTTTCGTACGGTAAGCGGGTAGCTATAGAGCGGGCCAGGGTCATCTCATCGGTGTACTCCAGCTCGCCGCCAAACGATATACCACGTGCAATGGTGGTAATATTTACAGGTAAATCTTTCAGTCGTTTGCTTACATAAAAAATGGTGGTATCGCCCTCTATAGTAGGGCTAATGGCCATTATAATTTCTTTTACGGCTCCGCTTTTTACACGCTCTACCAGGGCTTCAATATTCAGCTTATCTGGGCCTACACCATCTATTGGCGATATAACGCCACCCAGTACATGGTACACGCCTTTGTATACGTTGGTGTTTTCAATAGCAATTACATCGCGGATGGTTTCTACCAGGCAAACAGTGGTTTGGTCGCGGTGGTGGCTGCCGCATATTTCGCAAAGGTCGTGATCGGATACGTTGTTGCAGGTTTTGCAAAACTTAATCTCCTTACGCATGCGGGTAATGGCATCGCCAAAGTGGTCCACTTTTTCTTCATCCTGCTTAAGCAGGTGCAATACCAAACGCAGGGCTGTTTTTTCGCCAATACCGGGTAGTTTGGTAAACTCGCCCACCGCGTCTGCAATAAGTTTAGAGGAGTACTTCATATTTCTCGAGGGTCAAAAATCGGCAATCGTTCATCAAAATCCTAATGTGCTTCCAGCCAGTTAGTGCCAGCGCCCATTTCAGCCTCAATAGGCACATTGGTTTTAATGGCCTGTGTCATTTTTTCGTAGATGATTGGTTTGATGATATCCAGCTCGTCTTTATGCGCATCGAACACCAACTCATCATGCACCTGTAAGGTCATACGCGATTTAAGATTGCGGGCCTTAAACTCGCGGTGTATATCTATCATGGCCAGTTTAATCAGGTCGGCAGCGCTGCCCTGCACCGGCGAGTTAATGGCGTTTCGCTCGGCAAAGCCGCGTACGGTAAAGTTTTTAGAGTTGATATCTTTTAAGTAACGGCGACGGCCCATAATGGTTTGCACATAGCCATGCTCGCGGGCAAACTGTATGTTGTTGTTCATGTACTCTTTAATCTTAGGGAACTGATTAAAGTAGTTGGCAATAATATCTTTTGCCTCGCCTCGGCTTACACCAATGTTATCGGCCAGGCCAAAAGCACCCTGCCCGTATATAATACCAAAGTTAACGCTCTTGGCTTTGTAGCGCATATCTTTAGTTACGCTCGATATGGCTACATCGTACACTTTAGCGGCAGTAGCGGTATGTATATCCAGCTTGTTTTTAAATGCCTCTATCATGTTTTCATCGCCACTTAGTTCGGCTACCAGGCGCAGCTCTATCTGCGAGTAATCGGCCGATACCAATATATGGTCTTCATCGCGCGGTATAAAGGCTTTGCGTATGCGTTTGCCGCGCTCGGTACGCACCGGTATGTTTTGCAGGTTGGGGTTATCGCTGCTTAAGCGGCCTGTAGCAGCCACCGCCTGGCGGAATGTAGAATGTACACGACCAGTAACCGGGTTAATCAGCAACGGCAGTGAATCTACATAGGTAGATTTTAGTTTAGCCAGCTCGCGGTAGTCGAGTATTTTATCGGCTATGGGGTGTACCTTTACCAGTGCCTGCAGGGCATCTTCATTGGTAGATAGCTGACCGGTAGAAGTTTTCTTTCCTTCAAAAGGCAATTTCATGTGGCCGTACAGAATATCGCCTAATTGTTTGGGCGAGTCTACATTAAACTCTAAACCGGCCAACTGGTATATTTCATCGCGCACTTTTATCAGGTCGCCTTCCAGCTCTTTCGAGTATTCGCGCAAAAACGGTTCATCAATCTTTACACCCTCATACTCCATATCGGCCAGTACCGCCAATAGCGGGTGTTCTATTTTCTCCAGTACACTTTCTACCTCCTGGCCTTTAACCATAGGGGCTAGCTTATGTTTTAGCTGTAAGGTAATGTCGGCATCTTCGGCAGCATAGTCGGCAATTTTCTCCAGTGGCACATCGCGCATGTTGCCCTGGTTTTTACCTTTCTTGCCTATTAGTTCTTCTATAGCCACCGGTGTGTAACCCAGGTAAGTTTCGCTCAGGTAATCCATGCCGTGTTTCAGGTCGGGCTCTACCAGGTAGTGCGCCAACATGGTATCGTACACCGGCAGACATACGTTTACATCGTAACGGCGCAGCATTAGCAAATCAAACTTTACGTTCTGCCCTATTTTAACCAGTGTGGTACTTTCCAGCACCGGTTTAAAAGCGGCTACCAGTTGTTTGGCTGCTTCGTAATCGGCTGGCACCGGTACATAGTAAGCCTCGCCTTCTTTTATGCTAAAGCTCATACCCACAAGGTCGCTGGTAAAATAATCCAGTCCGGTAGTTTCGGTATCGAAACAAAACTCGGGGTGGGCAGATAACTCTGCTACCAGCGCACTAATCTCTTCGGGTGTTTGGGCTACGCGATAGGTGTGTGGTGTGTTGTTTATGTTTTTGCCCGCACCCAGTTCGGTGGCGCCGACAAAGCTATCGCCACCACCGCCAAACAAATCGCCTTGTGTAGATTGTGGGGTAGCCGGTTCGCTGCTTTTGGCTGCATTACCAGTAGCACCGGCCTGATTAGCGGTGTACTCATCGCCAATAATACGTTTACCCAGCGTGCGAAACTCCAGCTCGGCAAAAATGGCACCCAGCTTTTCTTTATCCGGTGCCTGCATTACAAGC
>JBJOOW010000520.1:0-8298 GCA_046051095.1 Bacteroidota bacterium
CCGGCCACCGAAGCGCCTAAGCAAGAGCCTGTAAAAACCGAGCAAACACCAGTGCAGGAGGCGCCTAAAACTGAAACACCGGTACAGGAAACCCCTAAGCAGGAACCGGTAAAAACCGAACAGCCACCGGTACAGGAGACGCCTAAAACCGAAACTCCGGTACAGGAAGCGCCTAAGCAGGAGCCTGTAAAGACCGAACAACCACCTGTGCAGGAACAACCTAAGGCCGAAGAGCAGAAGCCAACCCCACCGGCTACCGAAACACCGGCGCAGGAACAGCCTAAGAAGAAAGAGAAAAAGAAGAAGAAGGGCGAAGATGCTGCTGAACCGGGTGCCGAAGCACCTGCCGGCGAAACACCCGCTGTTACACCAGCGGCTTCTACACCTGCCGGCGATGCACCGGTAACACCACCAGCCGAAACACCAGCTACACCAACCGCACCGCAGGATACGGTGCCACATTAATAAAACAGAAACGCCGGGCTATTGCCCGGCGTTTCTGTTTATATATTAAGTTGTTTTTTATGCGTTATAAACCACTGCTGGCAGCCTCGTACATTAAGCGTATAAAACGTACAAAAAAGCTGATAAGCACATAAAACAGCGATATAGAAGTAAGCATCATTTTGTATTCGGGCTGGCTCCATATGCTGAGGCCCGTAACCTGTTTTACCGATAGTAGCAATATGGCTACAATAGCCACATACAGGTATATGCTGGGCATGGTATAGCGTAAAAAGCTTTCGTATGCCAGCGATACAATAGCATTAAGCATACAGTAAAAAACGATGATAGAAAATACGATTATGTACTCGGTGCCCGGTTCGGCTTTAAACAGGCGGCAGGCGCCTATGCCCAGCCAGCCTAACAACAGGGTAAAGCCAGCCTGTATCAACGGGGTGGCCCTGGTACGTGCAATTGCAAAGTTAATATCGGCCATGGTGCTAATTTAATAACAATACAACATTCAGCCCTTTTTGTTCGCTGGCGTATGATAATGGTCAGAATTCGGTAGCCATTTTAAGCGTATCGTGCAGGCCCAGGTGGTTAAGCAGCCGCACATGCGATGCCACTGCCTGCCCAAAGGTATCGTTGCGCAGGTATGGCACGCCATACTCGCGGGCAGTTTGTTCTACAATAGGGGCAATAGCCGGGTAGTGTACATGGCATACCCGCTGAAACAGGTGATGCTCTATCTGATAGTTTAAGCCACCAACAAAAAAAGTAACCAGCCTGTTGCGCGGTGCAAAGTTGGCGGTGGTATTCATTTGGTGTATGGCCCATTCGGCCTCAATAGTACCATTAAGCGGCTCGGGGTACTCGGTGCCCTCTACCACATGCGCTAACTGAAATACGGTAGTTAGTACCAGCCCACCCACTGCATGTAGTGTAACAAAGCCTATTAACAATTGCCACCAGGTTATGGGTAACAGCAATGCAGGTATTACCAGTATGTAGGTAAAGTAAAAGGCTTTACATACCAGTACTTCGGCCAGGCGGCGCAACCTTTCTGTACCGGTTATTCCGGTATTGTTATACTCCAGATAAAAACGGTACTGCATAAAATCTTTCAGCAGCACCCAGAAGAGTGTTTGCAAACTGTACAGTATAAAGGCATAATACACCTGCACTCGGTGTGCGCTGTTTCGCTCCACAGCCGGTGTAAGGCGCAGGTTGCCGCGCGGGCGTATATCCTGGTCGTGGCCATGTATGTTGGTGTACGTGTGGTGCAGCACATTGTGTTGTACTTTCCAGTTAAAAGCATCGCCGCCTATAAGGTTAAGCGAGTAGCCCAGTAACTTATTTACAGTACTGTTGCTGCTGTATGCGCCATGGTTGGCATCGTGCATTACGCTCATACCAATACCGGCCAGCCCCAGCCCCATTCCAGCGCTGCACAGCCACATGGCCCATAGCGGCAACACACCCGATAGTATTAAACCATAGGGCACAAAGTAAATGGCAAACATCACCACGGTTTTAAACACCATGCGGCTATCGGCGTATTTCGAGAGGTGGTTATCGGCAAAGTACTTCTCTACCCGCCGTGTTACCTCGCGGTGAAAAGCCGTTTTGTTTTTATTGGTAAATTTTATTGCCGTTGCCATGGTAAAAGCGCTGCAAATGTACTGTATTAATCTGGCTTAACCGGCTTAATACCTAACTGTAACAATGCCATAACACTGTTGGCGCTTATTTAACAAATAGTAGCTGTTTAGGCTATTTATCGGGTAGTTTGTTAGGGGTAAACTTGTTAGCCATTAATCATCATTACAAACAAACACACGCTGTATGGCTAAAACAGATAACGCAGGTTTTGAAATAACCGGCACTAACAAAAACGCACCATTTACCCTTAAACTACATCGTGGCGAAGGTATGACACTTATTGCCATGAACTGGAAAAAAGGAACGCCACCTAATGATTTTGTTGGGTTTGCAATTGAGTACCGCGAACCCGGAGGCGATAAATTTTATGCATTAAAAAACCGGATTGGTTTTCCTACCGCAAGTGGCTCAACTAACCCTAACAGATTATCTACACTACGTTCGCCCATACACAAATTTAAATGGGTGCATTTTCCTAAAAGCCCCGAAATGCCCGGTTTGTTTACCTACCGTGTTACACCTGTGTTTATGAACGATAAAGAAGAGCTAAGCTATGGCGAAGTACAAACTGCTGATATACGTTTAGAACGCGAAACTTACCCCGGCGAGTTGAATGTTACCTTCACCCGCGGTTTTGTGTTATCTCAGGCGTTTGTAGATTACTATGAACCACACGGTAAGCTAAATACGCTGTTGCCCCCAAAGGCCGACGAAGGATTAACCTTTAAACCTACTCACAAACTAAAAGATAAAGCATACGAGTGGATGGGTTTTGAAGCCCGCGAGGCGATATACGATTTGCTGGATAAGGCTATTGCAGATAAGAAGGCCGAAGTAAAAGTAGTAGCATACGATTTGAACGAACCGGGGCTTGTTACACGATTTGAAAAACTAGGTAAGCGGCTACAAATAATTATTGATGATAGTGACTCGCACGGCGAACCTGGTTCGGCGGAAACAGCCAGCGAAAAAAGGCTGATAAAAACGGCCGGTAAGGAAAACGTAAAGCGCCAGCACATGGGCAATTTACAGCATAATAAAATGATAGTGGTAAATGGTACAAAGCTAAAAGCGGCTGTAGGTGGCTCTACCAATTTTTCGTGGCGCGGGTTATATGTGCAATCTAATAACGCGCTAATTGTGTATGGAGCTAAAGCTATTGCCCCGTTTTTAACCGCTTTTGGTAACTACTTTAACTGCAACCCCGATAATAGTGTGCCGGCATTTGGTGGTACAGAATCGGCAGTTTGGAACGATTTACAATTGAAATCGGTTGATGCTAAGGTTTCCTTTTCGCCGCATATAAAAAGCAACGTCATGTTGCAGGCAATAGCCGATGATTTGGGTAAAACTACCTCTTCATTATTTTTTTCGCTGGCGTTTTTATATCAAACACCCGGCGCAATGCGCAATGCAATTAAAGCATTAGGTAAAAAGAAAGATGTTGTTGTATATGGCGTGTCGGACAGGCCGGTTAACGATGATGGTTTAGATGTATTAAAGCCCGATGGTAAAGTAACAGTGGTGTACCCTCAGCAACTGGTGCCAGCCACCTTACCCGAACCTTTTAAATCGGAGCCAACCGGTGGTAGTGGTAACCGTATGCACCATAAGTTTCTGGTAGTAGATTTTAATAAGCCATCGGCACGTGTATACCTGGGTTCGTATAATTTTTCGAACCCCGCCGATACTAAAAACGGCGAGAATTTGTTACTGATTAAAGACCGGCGTATTGCAGTATCGTACATGATTGAGGCATTACGCATTTATGACCACTATTATTTCCGCGATAGGTTAGAATCATCGGGTAAAGCGGGTAAGCCTTTGCAGTTAGTAAAGCCACCGCGTAATAAAAAAGAAAAACCATGGTGGTACGACCACTATACCAATAAACGCAAAATAAATGAGCGTGAGTTGTTTGCTTAATTAAGCAAACAACTACTCTTTGGGTTTGGGCTTATTAAAGTGCGGTTTGCCTTTACCTTTATGTTTATGGCCGTCCTTGTGGCCACCGCCTTTATGGTTACCGCCGCCTTTATGCCCACCGCCGTGCCTAAAGCCACTGCTTTGTTTGTTAGGTGCATACTCGGGTCCGGTGCCAAGCCTTTCAGGTAGTGGTAGTTTGTTTATCTCGTTGCCAATAAGCTGTTCTATACGGCTAAACTTACGCTGGTCTTCGGGGCCAACAAACGTAAGCGCCACACCAGTGGTTTCGGCACGGGCAGTACGGCCTACACGGTGTATGTAGTCCTCGGCATCGCGCGGTACATCGTAATTTATTACAAGGCCTATCGAGTCGATATCTATACCCCGCGAAAGTATATCGGTGGCTACCAGCGTTTGCAGTGTTTTGTTTTTAAAGCTGCGCAGTACCTCGTTACGTTCTTCCTGCTCCAGATCGCTGTGTATGGCGTTTACATTAAACTTAAGTCGGCGCAGTTCGCGGTCAAGCTGTTTTACTTTCTCTTTGGTAGATGAGAAGATGATTATACTGGCCAGTGCGCTTTTCTCTTTCAGTATATCTTTTAGCAGTTCTATTTTTTGTGCATCATGCACTACATAGGCGCCCTGCTCTACACCGGCGGCTGGTTTAGATACGGCAATGTTTATCTGCTCGGGGTTTTCTTTAAGCGAGCGGCGGGCCAGTTCGCGTATTTTAGGTGGCATGGTAGCCGAAAACATTAGCGTTTGGCGCTCCTTAGGCAAATAGCTTATTATTTTATTCAGGTCGTCGCTAAAGCCCATATCCAGCATACGGTCGGCCTCGTCAAGTATTAAGTGTTGTAGTTTTTCAAACCGCACATAGCCCATATTAAGGTGGGCCAGCAGGCGGCCGGGTGTAGCTATAATAATGTTGGCACCCTCTGTAAGTGCGCGTTTCTCCTGCTCGAAGTTAATACCGCCCGTACCGCCAAAAATGGCTATGTGGCTAACATCGGCAAAGTAGGCAAAGCCCTGCAGGGCTTCATCTATCTGTATAGCCAGTTCGCGGGTGGGCACCACAATTAGTGTGTGTACATAATCGCCGGGGTTTTTAACTACATCGTTAATGCTGGGCAATAAAAATGCAGCTGTTTTACCTGTACCGGTTTGGGCGCAGGCAATCAGGTCGTGTTTGGCCATAATAATGGGTATGGCCTGCTGTTGTATCGGTGTTGGATTGTTAAAGCCCATCGACGACAGGCCTTCCATTAGTGTGGGTTCGAAATTAAAGTCGGTGAATGTCAAGCTAACCAGTTTTACTTAATAAGCTGCTAAGGTATAAAAGATTAGCGGGTTAGGCCAAGTATGTTTTGGCCTGTGTAAAACCCATGTGGAGATTTTAGAACCATAGTTTTGAGCATTGCTTATAAATTTAGTTTTACTTGCATATACAAGCCCCTTTAATACGTGAGTAAAAAAACTGCCCAAACACCTGAAACTACTTCTGTATACTTTAAGTATGCCCCCATAATTTTGGTGTTGTTTAGTGTTTTTTTGTACGCCAATACATTAAGCCACGGCTTTGTACTGGACGATAGGGCCGTTATAACCCAAAACAAATTTGTGCAGCAGGGGCTGGCCGGTATACCCGATATACTGACCACCTTTTACTGGAAAGGCTACTGGAACCAGAATGGTGGTTTATATCGCCCGTTATCGTTGTTGCTGTTTGCAATAGAGTGGCAGTTAAGCGAGGGGAGTCCTTTTTTATTTCACTTTATACAACTGTTGCTATATGCTTTAACAACCTGGCTGGTATACAGGTTTGTAGCACGCATTTCGGGGGTAGGTAATGTATGGTTGCCTGTAATTGTAACCGCATTATTTGTTGCACACCCGGTACATACCGAGGTTGTAGCTAATATTAAAAGCGCCGACGAAATATTGTGCCTGCTGTTTTTTTTAATCAGCGCACTGCTATTACTTAACACTACCGGCAATACGTTGCAACGAAAAGCATTGGTGGCATTTACATTTTTATTATGTCTGTTAGCTAAAGAAGGCGGATTGCTTTTTTTGCCATTACTGCTAATGCTATCGGTTTGGTTTAATAACCATACAATAAAAAGTGTGTTAACAGCATGGTGGCCATTATTGTTAGTGGCAGGTATTTGGTTGGGCTGGCACCAATATGTGGTACACGATGGTGGCAATTTGCCGCTGCCCTACACTTATCAGGATAATGCCCTGGTTGCCTGCGGGGGTAAGCTATCGCAGGTGGCTACTGGTATTGGTATGTTGGGCGCTTATATGCTTAAATGTATATGGCCTTACACGCTTAGTTACGATTACTCGTTTAACCAGATTCCCTGCCGTACATTTGCCGATGCACAGGTATGGCTGATAATTCTTTTATCAATAGGTTTAATAGCAGGGGCTATCCGTTATCGTAAAGCATACCCTGTAGTATCGTTTGGCGTGTTGTTCTTTTTTGTAAGTATATTTCTTACATCTAATATAGTTATACTGATAGGTGCTACAGCAGCCGATAGGTTTTTATATGCACCCGTGTTAGGTGTACTTATAGCCTTAGTATGGTTAATACAAAATGAAGCTAAACGCTGGCAGCCTGCACCTATTTATACTAACCCACTACTGCTGTTTTTTGTAATGCTGGGTCTATATAGTTTTAAAACGGTTAACCGCAACGCCGCCTGGAAATCGGATGAAACACTTTTTGCTACCGATATAACAACAGGTAGCAATAGCGCACGCGTATATTATAACTACGCCAGCTTGTTACTTAACCAGCCGGTAGCCGACGAAGCAACACGCAACATACAACTGGGTGTGGTGGTATCTAACCTTACCAAAGCAGCAGCTATCGATTCTATGTATCCTAATACGTACATTAACCTGGGCGTTGCTTACTACAAACTAAAAAATTACAAAGCTGCAATAACCAGCCTGCAACGTGCTGTACAACTTAACCCTTCGGGCGATGCCATGCACAACCTTGCCGATGCTTTTTTCAGGAACAACGAATTAGATAGTTCTATCTACTACCATACGCAATGTATTAAAACCGGCTATATATTAACCGATACATGGAACATGCTGGGTACGGCTTACTTTAGTAAAAAAGAGTATGCTTTGGCGCGCAATGCTTTCGAAAGTGGTATTAAAAAAGATACCACCAACGCATCGTTGTATCTCAACTATGGCAATGTACTGGGGGCATTAAATCAGCCCGATGCCGCCATAGCAGCGTTTGAAAAAGCCTATGCGCTTAACCCCGATAACAAACAGCCGCTTTATTTTATTGCAACAGCTTACACCGTAAAAGGCGATATGCAAAAAGCCGCTGAGTATATGAGCCGTTACAACGGGCGCTGATTATTTTTTGTTTTCTTTTCCACGTGTACTTTCGCTACCCAGCTTTGCAGTAGTGTTGTTGGGCTTTAGTTGCAGTACATGGTTATAATACTCATGTGCAGTTCTGCCAAATCCGTATTGGTTAAATATAGCAGCATCTGCCAGCCACATGGTAATATTATCGGGGTTATTGTGGCACTCGGTTTCCAGCTTTAAAAATTGCTCCGACGATTGTAGCCCGCCTTTTGCATCGTTAAGCATGGGGTTTAACTCCAGTGCTTTTTTAAACCCATTAACTGCTGCAGCAAAGTTGCCTTGCGCAAATTGCGAACCCGCCAGGTTGGTCCAAATCTCTACATTGGTTGGGTCAAGGTCGGCAGCATAACCCAGGTACACCGAAGCCTGCCGGTAATCTTTCATATAGCCGCAGCTAAGCCCTTTGGTAAGTAATACTTTGGAGTGTACCATTAAGGTAGGATGTACGCCGTTAAAAAGCCGGGCCGCTTTGCTCCAGTTTTTTCCGGCTTCATCTAAGTTGCCTTTGTATAAATAACATATACCAAGGTTTACATAGGCATTGGTATAACCAGGGTATATGGCAACAGCTTTTTCAAGGTAACCAATGGCTGTGTCGGCATACTGCTGTATCAGTATAGTGTCGGCATGGTCAAGTTCTTATTTGTTTTTAATGGCAAAGTACCCTTTGTTGAAAAACTCGGCACCGGCGTTGCAGTTGGTAACACAACTGTTTGGTGCATACTTAACATCGCGGGTAAATAAAGTAAAGTTGTTGTGCCAGTCGGGGTTACGCGCTATGGTTTTGTAGCTTAGTGGCAATAGCAGTATGGCTGTAATAGCCATTGTTATTGCCGGTGCTTTTGCATCGGATAG
>JBJOOW010000521.1:0-5682 GCA_046051095.1 Bacteroidota bacterium
GATACACCGGGTTCTATCTCGGGCCCAACTACTGTTTGCCAGGCACAGAACGCCGTTACCTATACCATACCCGCCATCAATCTTGCATCGTCTTATCAATGGACCTTACCAGGCGGTGCAACCGGCACCAGCGCAACAAATCAAATAACGCTTGATTACGCTGCAAACGCGGTTTCGGGCGCACTTACCGTTGTGGGAACTAACGCCTGCGGAAATGGCGATGCTGCTTCGGCAGCTGTTACAGTAAACCCCTTACCTGCTGCGGCCGATACTATTGACGGTACCTGGGTAGTATGCCAGCAACAAAATGCAGTAACCTATTCTATTGCTTTAGTAGCTGATGCAAACGGTTACTTATGGACTTTACCAAACGGCGCAACAGGCACCAGTACCACAAATGAGATAATACTGGATTATGGCACTAACGCAGTTTCGGGGCTGCTTACAGTTACGCCAACAAACGCCTGCGGTAATGGTGCTGCTGCTTCGGCTGCTGTTACAGTAAACCCCTTACCTGCTGCGGCCGATACTATTGATGGTACCTGGGTAGTATGCCAGCAACAAAATGCAGTAAGCTATTCTATTGCTTTAGTAGCTGATGCAAGCGGTTATATATGGACTTTACCAAACGGCGCAACAGGCACCAGTACCACAAATGAGATAATACTGGATTATGGCACTAACGCAGTTTCGGGGCTGCTTACAGTTACGCCAACTAACGCCTGCGGTAATGGTGCTGCTGCTTCGGCAGCTGTTACAGTAAACCCCTTACCGGCTGCGGCCGATACTATTGATGGTACCTGGGTAGTATGCCAGCAACAAAATGCAGTAACCTATTCTATTCCTTTAATTGCCAACGCAAGCGGCTATGTATGGACTATACCAAACGGTGCAACAGGCACCAGCACTACAAATAGTATATCAGTTGATTTTTCGGATCAGGCTATCACGGGTGCAATAACGGTAACCGGAACAAACGGATGCGGCCTGGGTAACAGCGCAGTAGATACTATTGTAGTGGTTTCGCTGCCAATTGCATTTGCAGGTAATGACACCACCATTTGCGAAGGCGCGCTTGTTTCGTTAACTGCAACAGGCGGCAACAACTACGTATGGAATAACGGCGTTGCACAAGAGGTACCGTTTTTGCCCGACACTACCCAAACCTATACAGTGTCTGTTTCTAACGGCACCTGCCAATCTACCGATAGCGTTACTGTAACCGTTTCTGCCACACCGGTTACTCCAACTATTTCGGCTACAGGTCAAATTTTTAGTTCATCGGCTGGCTACGGCAACCAATGGTATAACGATTTGGGCATTATTGCAGGCGCTAACAACCAACAATATACACCGGTAACCACAGGCAACTATTTTGTTATTGTTACCGATTCTGTTGGATGTATTTCAGACACATCGAACAGCTTATATTTTACCGAAGTGGGAATTACTGATTTAATCCGGGCTGATTTATTTACTATTTACCCCAACCCTGCAGAACACGATGTAACCATTAGAGTAAACGGAAACCAAGAAACTACTTACAAGCTAAGTATGATTAATACATTAGGTGAAATTTTATATACCGGGCAGATAACTTATGCCAATAAAACAATTGATTTAACAGGCTATGCACCTGGTATTTACACCCTGGTTTTTGAATTAAATGACACTTACTATAGTAGAAAACTGATTTTGAAATAGACACTATAGTTTAAATAGTAGTTTGATTGGTAGTTGTTTTTAGGGTTGGTAATTTATGTTTATACACCTGCACTAACATTAATACAAGTATATCATTTGTGCATTTGTTTAATTTAGTACCAATAAAGCCTATCGACAGTAAAACAGATGCCCGCTTTTTTGATACAGAAAAATTGAAAATGCATGAGCATTAACAACATTGTATCGCTATTACATTTATCTTTACCAGTGTTAATGCAACTATTGCATTAACCTAAACAACCATAATATTCATTAAACACCCCCGTTATGAATAATCAGGATAGCCTGTTTGCGCTAATAAAAAGCCTATCGGCAAAAGAAGCTGAACTTTTCAGGCAACATTCTTTCCCTCCAAATAAACGCACCAAAAAAGCTGTACAATGGCAAATGTTTAAACTGGTACATGC
This sequence comes from Bacteroidota bacterium, assembly GCA_046051095.1. Lineage (GTDB taxonomy): Bacteria > Bacteroidota > Bacteroidia > Chitinophagales > LD1 > Bog-950. The sequence continues at coordinate 2,133 of JBJOOW010000521.1, forward strand.
TATGAATAGTTACCAGCCCGAAGTTTTGCAGCGGCTGTTTAAAGTGAAAGACGAATTTAAAAGGCAGCGCCTGATAGGTGTTAACCGGTTTGAGCTAAAAAGAAAGCTATTGCTTTTTTTAGGTACGCTGGCCGATGAACCCATATTACAACGCCATAACCAGATACAAGCATTAAATACACTCTACAAAAAAGGGCTTTATAACGAATGCTATAAACAGGCAAATTTATTTAAGGCAGAACAAACAGCGGCTGGCCAGTTTTCGTACGCCTCTATTGCTAACTTTTATGCGCTTATGTCGGCCGAGTTAAGCGGCGAAACCAACAGTACCGATTTAATACTGCAACTTGCACAAGAACAGGTAAAACTAAGTGAAGACGCGTATACAAATGCATATATATACCGCATTTATACACGGCTATATGTAATACAGTTAGGTGGTGTGTTGGTTACAGATAAAAAGTCGAGATTGGAAATTCAGCAACTAATAACAGATCCGGCATTAGCTGCCGACCACGACAAGTTAAGCTTTAATACACGCCGGTATTTTTTTATGGCTAAGGCAATTGCCGCCCGACTAACAGGAAATGTAAAAGATGCCGTATACTATACCGAGCAAGAGTTTTTTAATGCAGTTAATACGCAAGGCAAAATACTACCAACTGATGAAATACAATCTATTGCAGATGTAATACACAGCCACATTTTGGCCAACAACACCGCAAAAATAAAAGAGTGGTTAAAGCTATTTTACAGCAAACTGAATGAGTACAGGCTTAACAAAGAAAACTATATGTTTCTGATACTGCATTTCGAATCGGCATTGTCGGCACTAGTATACCGCACAGCAACTGCCGCCAGTGCGCTAACCGTAGCCAAAAACAACCTGTACCAAAAGCTAACAGAAACAGAGCAGTACTACTTAAAAAACTCAACTAAAATTAATACCGGAATACGAAAAATACTTGAAACAGACCTTGCAATGGGGTATTATGAATATGGAGATTTAAAAAAATCGCTTAGATACTTTAATGCATTTTTAGATCAGGATATTAATGCAGACATGGGCAACAGAATAAAAGACATATACTACCTGTTTTCTATGCTGGTAAAATATGATTTGGTTTGTAATAACGATACTAAGTATACGATAGTTAGCTTTGCCAAAGAGTGCACTAAAGTGCGTAAAAAGCTATTGGCAAAGGCTACAGATTTTGACATAAGTATTGAGATGGCCTTTTTAGACACCTTTAACACTATAGCAAAACACTTTCATGATAAGAAAAAAGTATCGGATACGTTTAAAAAGCTACTTACTGTACTTAAAAATTATGAAACCGACAGCCTGAGTTATCTGAATCAACTTAACAATACATTTAACTTAACAGCATGGGTTAAAAACAATGCTGAACGTTACAAGCATTAATGAATAAACAAATGCTCGAAAATGGTTTTAGGTGTTTGAACCAGTTACACTTCGGCACCTGCTATTAACAAGGCGCAAATAGCTTAGCCAAAACCGGACACAGCAATCGGGAGCAAAAAAAACACAGCATTTAGTTACCCGCAACTTACATTCAACTACCCTTTTTACTACTAATCATTAGTGCGGCAATAACCCCGGGCAGCCAACCAAGTAAGGTAAAAATGAAAACAACAATAACGCTTCCGCAGCCTTTATCGGCAACTGCAAGAGGGGGAAGAAAAATACAAAGAAGGATTCGGCCTATACCCATAGTTTTATATTTAAATTATTAAAAAATCAATCGATACAAACCAACACGTGCATAAAAGAAAACAACAAGCACTTTAAACCAACAAACATGCATATACATGACTACAGCTAACGGTTAAACTTTTTTTGAAGATCGTTTTCAAAATCGGTGTAGCTTTTAAATATTGCACCGGTTGAGTCTGCAATGCACTGTTTTAAATCCTCGCCATGTACCTCTACTATTTTTTGAAGAACCATCATCTGTTTAGCTTTATCCCTTTTAATTTCTACCAGCTCTTTATAGGTGAATTTTTCGGTTAAATCCTTAACCACATAATAGGTATAGCAATTACACCAACTTTCTGGCATCTGGCCCAGGGTACCGGTATTTATATCTGAAATATTGCCATTAGAAAGCTCTTTCACAAGCGAATTTACCAACCCACCTACAAGGCCAATACTAAGATTACTAATATCGTTGCAGGTTTCCCGACCAATTCGGGTAGCTATGGCTTTCTTTTTCTGTTCCTGGCTGGGGCCGCAACTGGCCACAAACAATAAAACAAGCAAAAAGCAATTAGAATATCGGATTAAAATTATGTTCATACTACAACTGGTTAATTATTTACGTTGTTTAATTTTCTGTATAGTGTCAACAACTTTTTTTAGCGTGCGTTTTAGCCAATATAGCAGGCCAATGTTTACATATAATCGCTATCCTGTTCTGGCCGGTAATCGTTTTCTTTGTCAGCACGGTAGTTATTTAAATGGCACAATAACCTATTAACTTACAAATAAAAAAGGCAGCCTGCACATACGTCTATATCTTGTTCTTATATGTAATTATAAAAGCCCCCACAATACCCGGCACCCAGGCAAACACAGTTAGCAGCGCTACAATTAAAAACGCGTTCAATCCTTTATCAACAACTGCCAGCGGAGGAAAAACAACACAAAGGATAATTCGCCAAATTGAAACCTTACCGGTTCTTCTTCGCCTTGCCATCTTTTCTCAATGCTGTTATTGCAACCGTAGAATCAACATCGCTTTGAGATGGAGTAATTACTACTACCGCTGCTGATTTAATATGTTGCACAAGTTTAACTAATTGATCGTTGGGTAAACGAATGCACCCCTCGCTGGCACGGGTTCCAATCGAATAAGCATCGTGCGTGCCATGAATTCCTATACCCTTTTGGCCCGGTACATCCAGGCTAATAAAATAAGGTCCATAAGCCCCTTGTATTTCGCCTATAGAATCGCCTTTAAAATCGTGCGACCAGGTTGATGCATCTTTAACAACTCCTATTTTAAAAACACCTTCGGGTGTTTTGTAGTCGCCTGCTGTAGTTTTATTTCCAATTCCTTTGCCACACGCAATGGGTGTTTGTTGCAGCAAATCGCCCTTATAATTGTAGTGGTATAACATCATATCTTCTTTAGAAATAATTATAAACGAAGAATTTTTAACCTCATTTAAAACACGGTTATACCACCATATGCCGGCAGTAAGGCATAAATAGGGTATCAGCAAAATCACCCAAAGAACTATCTTTCTGTACATATTGTCAGGAGATACCAATTTTACCGACACCTCTAATCACCATCCGCTTTTTGGGTTGCGAAACGAGTAAACCATAATAACACTTATCTGTTTTACTGCAACGTGCTACGGCAGAGCCCACAATTGATGTGGTTTTAATACCATTGGAATAGGTTACCTGGTAAACAAGTTGCCCCTTATTGTAGATAGGCTTTACACTTGTAATATCTCCATCGGCCGGGGCTGGTTGTTCGCACAGTAAAGTAGTTGAGTCATTATCTAAAAAAGCAAA
>JBJOOW010000522.1:0-6909 GCA_046051095.1 Bacteroidota bacterium
GTTTTCTGGCGTGGCTTTTTTGTAAACACACAACTGCAAAACACCTATTACAATGGTATCAGCAGTGGTTATAACCAAAATATATTTTTATGGAGTGCCGCTTTAGGCTACAAATTTTTAAAAGATAAATCGCTGGAGGTAAAAGTTAGCGCCAACGATATTCTCAATCAAAACACCGGCATTTCGCGCAATGTAACCGAAACATATATAGACGATACGCGAAACACTGCACTAAAACGATATATGCTGGTTACTGTTACATATAACATTGCATTTAAGAAATAATAATTCGGCTTAAACCAATGTTGTGATTACATGCCTTTTATAGCATTTAAATTGTTTTTTACTGCTGTAAAGTTAGGATAGGCTTTTACTGCTGCATTAAACGCCTTGATGCCATTGGCCATATTACCCTGTTTAATTTCAGATATACCAATTACGTTTAGCGCAGCCGCGTAGTACGGTACATTTTGCCCTTTTACCACAACCAATTGCCTTAGCGACGATGTGTCGGCCAGCACACGGCCCATATAACCAATGGCGTTAGGGTATTGCTTCAGCTCCATAAAGCACAATGCCATAGTGTAGTAATCGGGCATGGTATCGGTGCTAAGGGTTACATGTATACGTGCTGCATCTATACATGCCTGGTATTCGCCGTTTTCTTTTAACGAGGTAGTAAGGGCGGCCATAAACATTTCATGTTTTACATGTGCACGTAACAAGTCTTTACCTAATGCAGCAGTAGCTTTATAGTTAGGTATACGACTATAGGCCCAAAATGCCGAATCGAGCATAGCTGCATTGGTGTTATCCAACGCATACAGGTTTTGCCAGGCAGCCGCTGCTGTATAGTGGTCGCTCCAGCGGTTGGCATTGGCAGCCACTACAGTATAATGTGCTTTAAGTATTGCTTTATTATCGGTTTGTTGGCAACCTGCCAGTAAAAGCAGGCTTATACATATTATAAATACCGGTTTCATTTATTTATTTTTTCTCTTCGGGTCTGAAAACAATTGGTATATCACTAATATTGGTAGAGTACTTAACTACATTTTGCCGACCGTCTATCTGGTAAATAGCAGGTGTTTTTACAATCTTATAGGAAGCTAATACATTCTTCAGTTCATCACCGCAGTGAAAATTAAGCCACCGGTAGCTTAGCAGGCTTTCATCAAACTTAGGGTTAGGCTCGGTATTAAGCTGCACGGTAACAATACGCCATGCCGAATCAGTTCTCTTATTCCGTAGCATGCTCAAAGTTTCGCGGCAATGGCTACAATCGCTACGCCAGAAAATCACCACATAATTAGGCATCGACAGCAAAATATTGGGCAGATGGAATGTGTCTGAATTATAGCCAAAAACACGTGTTTGTGGCAGTGGCGCTCCTATTTTAACCGGATTATTGAGTATAGCATCGGTAAGTGTTTTTAAATCGCCCGACGCCGTACAACCGGCCGTATAGTTATCCAACACATAAGCCACAGCATTCATTTGCTGATTTTTATAAAGTGTTGATAGAAGATTTAGGCCTAAAAACTCGTTCACCTCAGGTGTAGCTTTCAGGCTTTGTAAATAGTTGGTAGCACGTATAAAGTCTTCATCGTATTCGCCCAGATAATTGCCCATGTAGTTGGTAACCTGCGTAATAAATGCAGGATGATTTAATATACGGTTATCGGTTAAGGGCATACTGTCGAAATAATGCCGGTGGTAATAAGCATGGTGGTTATCGTAAATTTTATACAACTCGGGCGATGAAAAGCGGGTATGCACTAGCATTAATGGTATCAATACATCAGATGTATAAGTGCCTTTATACTGTTCTCTCAAACCAGCCAGCAAGGTATTGTATACCTCTTTTACCGAATCAAGGCTTTCTTTATAGTGTTGTTTTAACTCGTAATATCTGGGATCAACCTCCGATATACGTTCGCGCTGAAGGTTGCCTTCGGTTGTAGCCTGTTGCTTTTGCTGCATAATATTACCCAGTTTGCTATAAGCTTCAGCCTCTACGCCCTCAATATTAAATTCATATAAAGAATCTTTTAATACAAGGTTAAGGCGTGTGGTTTCTTCATAAAAACTTAATAGAAAATCAGTTTCAATGCTTTTACCTAACCGAAATTTATACAAACCTTCACGCGGTGGTTTGAAGTTTATAATAAGAGCATTGGCCTTAATAGTACCCTTTACCGGCACATTTTCGATTTTATTACGATAGAAAGACCCTAATGCAAATGTATTTTTAAGTAAACCAGGGTCACTTACAGATATAACTAATTTATGTATCCTGTTTAAAGAAGAATCCTGCCCATTAGCTGAAAACAGGTTAAAACAAAACAGTATGAAAAAAAGCTTTTTGAAATATTTAAATAAAGAGACTGATGGAACAACTCTGCACATTTTCCGCATATTTTTCGGATTGATATTAGCATTGCAATTGTACGACTTTTATTTTCTAACAGTCGATTTTTCGAAGGTACCGTTCCGTATTACATATGATTTTTTCCACTTTATAAAACCGGTATGTGGATTGGTTGCAAAAATTGTTTACATAGTATTTTGCAGCGCCGCGGTATTGGCTGCTTTAGGTGTTTTATTCAGGCTAAGTATGCTAATAGCTACTATTGGCGTAGCCTACTCCTTTCTAATAGATCAAACAATTTACAACAACCATTACTACCTGTTTATACTGGTGGGTATAGTGCTTGTATTTACCGGTGCCGGCAAAGGCCTTACTATTTTCAAACCGCGCACAGTAGCCCGCATACCTATGCGTAATATTTGGGTAATGCGGTTTTTAGTTTGCCTGGTTTACTTTTACGGGGGTATTAATAAAATAAATTACGATTGGCTGGTGTATGCCGAGCCTGTATACACCTGGTTACCCGAAATGCTGGGTAAATGGGTGCTAAACTTAAGCACCAGCCAATACAAAGCACTAGCGTTTTTTATAGCCTACAGTGGTATGTTGCTCGATTTACTTGCTGGTATATTTTTATTATTTGAAAACAGGCTTAAACACCTGCTACTACCGGTGTTGTTTCTGTTTCATTGCATGAATGGCATTTTCTTTAACATTGGATACTTCCCTTACTTCTCGCTTACGGCATTACTATTGTTTTTACCACCACAGCAGGTTACAGGTTTTCTTACGCGTTTTTTTACATTGGCATACAAACCCACCACACAACATAATGTGGCCGGTAACACGGCATTAACAATACTGGTAACCATACAGTTATTGTTACCGCTGCGCCATTTACTAATACCCGGTAATTACTTATGGACAGAACGCGCAATACTATTTAGCTGGACAATGAAACTGCGCGACAAGGAGCCTATTATTAATATTACCTACCGTGTAGCAGGCACCAAGCAATATCACGAAGTACCGGTGCACCAGTTTACAACCGAACGGCAGTTACGGCATTTGGGTTACCGGCCTACCGATCTGGTTCAGTTTGCTCATTTTGTAGAAGACACCTTTAAAAGAAAACTACAGGTAAACGATATAGAAGTATATGCCGAAATATTTACCTGTCTTAATCACTACCGGCCATTTCAGTTGCTGGTAAACCCGTATATTGATTTAACCACTATAGATATTAAAAACAAACCATCGTTAGTAAATTACGACTGGATAGTACCTTTAGGAGAAGATAATTTTAACCTTATACCACCAGCCGAGTTGATAGACAACAGAAAACAATCGCTACCTGCCAAATAAAAACAGCCTGCCCTTGTGCAGGCTGTTTTTATTTAATGCCGGTGTATTCTAGTAATCGAAGTTGATACAAATTGCGTTACAGGTAATATCGGCCCACCACTTGCTTCCCACTACTTCTACATACATATACCAGGTTGGTCTGCTGTTGTAAGCATAATTCATAGTTGCATAAACGTTATTATTGCCATCGCCCCAGGCAGGTTGGCTACCGCTGCTGGTGTAAATATTGCATTGCATATCATGTGTCTGATCACCATCGTCCTCATCTACTAGTTCAGAATGTCCAGCAAGCGCACAAAAATCAAATGTACCCAGGGTATATGTATTAGAACCTGTACCGCCTACGTAGTTATGATGCCTTCCAAACGTACCGTAGTAATAACTTTTCTTGGTGTACAAACCTTCGCGTGCTTGTAAATCAGTATTGGTAACTACTGTGCCTCCATTAAATACATGAGCAGCACTATTTTCGGCCTGGTAGTTCATATTAGCATTATCCCAGCCAATGTAACCCATACGGGTGCCGCCCGAGTTCATCACCTCCATATAACCGCTTTGCGAACCATTGCCAGGTTGTAAGTCGGCATAGCCACCGCTGCCACTGTTACTACGTATAATATTTGCTCTACCGGTTCCATTAATCCAGAAATTTGCTCCTTGCGCAGCGCTGTTTTGATTTTGAATAGCGTCGGTAATACCATAACCAGCCAACGTGGTAGGATTACTACCTGCCGTTACACGCCCCTGGGCATTAACCGTAACACTGGTATATGTACTGGCTGTTACACCTGTGTTACTCAATTTAGCATCGGTTACCTGTGCATTACCTATATCGGCTGTTGCTATAGTGCCGTCCAGTATATCAGCGCTGGTTACTGTACCATCGGCAATATCTGTACTAGTAACTGTACCATCGGCTATGTCGGCGCTGGTTATTGTACCATCAGCAATATCAACACTTGCTATAGTACCATCGGCTATGTCGGCACTGGTAATAGCACCATCGGTAATATCGCTTGAGTTGGCGGTACCTACACTCAGCACACCCGATGTAGCCTTAACAAGGCCCGTACCGGCACCTACCATTGTTGTAGTACCACTAATACGGGCATTGTACATATAGGTTGTATTGGTGTTGCCGGTACCTACACTAACAACGCTGCCTGTAAAGTTGGTTGGCCTGTCGGCATCGGTAGAGCCCAGATAAACATCGGCACCACCGGTAGTAGCCAATGCCAGGTGACGGCCACTATTGGCAGGTGCAGTAAACAAACCAGCTATAGCACCACCGGTGCCTGCATTTACAACACTGGCGGTACTGCCTATACCCACGTGCAAGCCATTGTTGGTAGCATTAGTACCGTCGGCTTTTGTATATAAACCATAACTGTAAGTAGTAGCGCTGTTACCCCCACGGGCAGAACGGGCATACACACCGTATTGCACCTCGGCCCCATCGGTAGAGTTAGATGAAGCATAGCCATACACACCAGTAATTTTGGGCGATGTAAGGGTATTGCCGCTTGAGTATACACCACCAATTAAACCGGTACCGGTACTGTAGTTCGACGCCTGAAAACTTCCGCCAATAGCATCTGTACCGCTGGCCTCTGCAATAACACCTGTGTTGGGGCGGGTAGTGCCTCCTATGGTTAGGCCGGTTCCGCTACCGCTATTTAGTGCATTATAGTTAATTCCGGTTCCTCCATTAATAATAATACCCGTACCCAGTGTGTTGGTGCCGCCTATACGTATGCCGGTACCGTTACCATTAGCTGTAGAGTTTATTGAAATACCATTCATAGATGCCGAACCAATATTTGAAATATCGAGAGCAGTTGAGTTAGAGGTGTTAGCCATATTTATGCTAACACCAGTGCGTGCATTGGTGTTGGCGGCAAAACCACTTATTGATATACCACGTGAATTCGTTGTTGCGCCATTTGCCATATCAATTTTTAATGCATCATCGCCGCTTGGCACATTGCTTATACGCGCACCACCGGTAGAGAATACACGCATGCGTTCGGTGCTATTAGTATTCAACACCACATCGGTTGCAGCGGTAACATCCAGGTTGCTGGCCGCCGGCGATTGTACCAACGGTGTGGTAAACGATGTGTTACTGCGGCCATCGCCACTTATCCAGAAACGTGAAGGAGCCGTTTGCACTGCCGAGTTTTGATTTTGTATATAATTATCACTACCGGCAGGCACATCGGTGGCGGTAAGCGATGTACTACCGGTTATACGCCCGTAAGCATCGTAAGTAACTTTGGTTCCGGTACCGGCTGTAACAGTTATAGCAAGGTCAACAGTAGGGTTGCCGGCAACACCATCGCCATTAGTTACAATAACACGGCCTGCTGTGCCGGTAACACTACGGTTGGCAGCAGTTCCAGAGCCAGTAATTGCTACCATACCAGGACTTAGGTTATGTACTGCCAGTGCATTACCGGTAAGGCCAATTGTACCCGATGTGGTTATAGTACCACCGGTAATACCATTATTGGTAGATATACCGGTTACAGTACCACCGCTCGATATATCTTTCCATGTGGTGCCATCTGAATATTGTACAGATGAACCATTATAACGAATAGAACCCGCAGCCACACCTGTATTGGTATTGTTTCCTATCTGTATAGATGATGATGATACAATATCATTTTGATTACTACCGGTTACAATTACTTTATTAAACGAGGGACTACTGGTGGTATTAATATCCTGCACGGTGCCTATTTGTATAGAACCGGGGCTATTGGTAACAGTGGTTTGGTTATTAACCGGGCTAAGTGTATTTATACCATAACCAGTACCGTTACCAATCAAAATCTGCCCGTTACTTGGTGTAACACTTACACCGGTACCACCGTTTGCCACAGGCACTACACCGGTAAGTGAAATATTAGGGCTGCTACCACCTGTAGATGAAAGTGGCGAACTGGCCGTAACGGAGCCCACTGTGCCTCCCGAGTTCTGATCGGGGGCTGGTTCGTACTGGCCGGTAACGCCATTATATTTAAGCACATCGCCATTGGCAGGTGCAGTAGTTGACACCTGTTTACCTTGTATTTTGCTTACAACCGGGTTGGGGTAAGTGCCCGAAAGGTCGCCACCGGCTTTGGTATTACTAACGGTACGCCATGCACCGTTAATATAATTGAAAC
>JBJOOW010000523.1:0-4091 GCA_046051095.1 Bacteroidota bacterium
TCCATTTCAATAAATTACAAATAAATGTAATGTTATTTTTCTACCACATAATCCAACTCAGTAACACCGTTATTAAACTGGTGAGAACCCAGCAGGTTTAGCTTTACCTGTTCTTTAATATTCTTAAACAAAGGTATGCCCTGCCCCAGTATAATGGGGTTTACAAACAGCCAGTAGCCGTCTATCAAATTTAGCTGTATTAGCGCATGTGTAGCAGTGGGGCTGCCAAACAATAGTATATCGCTACCCGGTTGTTGCTTAATAGTCTGTATACGCTCTGTAAGGTTATCGCTTATAATGGTGGTATTAGCCAGGCCGTCGACGTTAAGGGTTTTAGACATTACCACCTTATGCACTTTGCTGTACCACTTCGAGTGCTCAATATCGTGCTTACTGGCATTGGGCTGGTCGGCGGCAGTGGGCCAGTAACCCTCCATCAACTCAAACGTACGGCGGCCATATAAGGCAGTATCGCCCTGGCTTATGCGCTTGCCTACGTAATCAAACAATTCCTCATTGGCTTTTATCCATCCCATTTCGCCATTAGGCCCTGCCACAAAGCCATCCAGCGATATATGCATAAATGATATTAGTTTTCTCATGTTGTTTAGTTTGTTAGGGGTACTTGTATAAGGCTAATATACGGTATAACGCCTTAGCATTAATCAAACACCAGGTCGGGCTGTTTGTCCTCCTTTGAAGGAAGACCATTACTGGTTGGCAAGGCTATACCTGCCGGGTAAGCATGTAATTACATTAGTGGTTGGTGATGCCGTCTGTTTATATTTAAGGGAGCTAAACACTAATCTCGGTGTGAAAAAGTGGTTAGTTCATTACCTTTAAATAAAAGTTTTGTGCTTGACCCTACTAAAATGAACATTATCCAACTGAATATTTTATACTCAGCTTATGAAGGTACATGCAAACGGCTCAAAGAAGAAATTGAGCAATTTTCGGGTAATAAGGAGAGCAGCGAATACTTAGAAAAAAAGAAACTCCTTGCACTTCGACTAAATGAGTTAAATGATCTATACGCACATATGGGCAAACTGCAAAAGGAAACATTACTTCATTCTGTAGAAGATATTTATGCCTTTTCAGGGCAAGAAGATAAGTATTCAGTATTTACCTTCTATCCTACAAGCGAATCGTTTAAGAAGTATGGCGATATGGTATATGGCTGGCTACAGTATCGAAAAAAAGAGCGAGATGCTTTAGAAGAAAAAATTAAAAAAACTCCTTATGAAAGAACAGATGGCAAAATAATTTTAGAGGGTGCTCTGCAAGATGAGGCCAAAAACATCTTGCTGAAAACAGAAGGTTTTTTAGCAAGTGAGGTAATGAAGTTTCACAACATGAATCATCATGATAGTCGTGAGAAACAATATGGGAAGCCAGGCACAAAAAAAATACCAAATACCATAAACATAAAGTTCGATCCGACAAGAACAGACCCGTATGCAATGGAACTTTACATTACAGGAAACAAGATAAAGGATGGTTACAAGGTACCTAACCATGATTTAACCAGCTATTATGCAGTAATATATGCACTTGATCCCACTAACATACCTGATGATGTAAAAGAGGCGTATCTATTTCAGGAAGATAAAAAGACACTTACCGAAGAAGCAGAGTTTAAAATACTAGAAGTAAAATATCACAAAAAAAACGCTACACCAGAAGACCAAAAGAGGTTAGGTCAGTTGATTGCAAAACGGAGAATTGACAGGTTTAAAATAATTGAAAAACAACTTGGCATTTCAATGAAAAAGATAATTGAACACGGCGAGAGCAATCCTACTTTATTCGTAGATATGTATAATGCCGTTATGCACTTTAAAACTGATACGCTAACAGCTTATAAGACTGACTATCCTATCTATTTAGATTTTGAAAGGTATGCTCACATTTACTTAAAGCACTATGACAAGTTCTTTATTCCGGCTTCTACATTAAAGGGCACACCCTTTCAATATAGTTATAAGGACATTCGCAGATTATTAACTCTCATCATCGAGAATCTAAGAGACAAAATTGAAGAAACATTATCCGAGGGTAAAGAATATCGAAAATATAGCGACCAAGGATATTACTTCAATGGAAATTACTACACGTTACGAATTTCGCCAGAAGGTCGCGTACTTCAATTTCATGCCCAAGAAAATACAACTGAAAATAAAGACACCCCGAAGTAAAAATGGTAAAGACTGCTTACGCACTGTTGTTTTCAGCCGTGGTTGGTATTTAGTTCCCCCCTCTAGGCGTAGGCTATGCCTACATCCTGGTAAGAAGATAGCTTTTAGCTATTCAAACACACCCCGTCGTGGCACGACTAAGCAAAGCCCAGGCCGGGCAAGTCATGCCATGACTATTACACACCCATACAAACAAAAAAAATCCCAACCTTTCGGGTTGGGATTTTTCATATTACTAAAGGCAGTTATCAGCCCTCGGTTTCTGTTTTCTGGGTAGCCGGTATGTGCTGTATTTTCAGCTCCTCGGCGTCCTTGTTCAGCTCTATCATAAACACGTCGCCCGGTTTGGCGCTGGCGCGTAGTATCTCTTCGGCCAGTGGGTCCTCAACGTATTTTTGTATAGCACGGTGCAGCGGACGGGCACCAAACTGCGGGTCGTAACCCTTGTCGGCCAAAAAGTCTTTCGCTTCGGTGCTCAGCTTAATTTCAAAGCCCAGTTCAATAATACGTTTGGTAACGTCGCGCAGCGCAATATCAATAATGCTGTGTATATCGGTTTTGCCCAGGCTGTTAAAGATGATTACATCATCTATACGGTTCAAAAACTCGGGCGAGAACGTACGGCGCAGCGCTTTGGTAATTACGTTGCTGGCCATCTCGTCGCTTTGCTCCGATTTTGCCTTGGTAGCAAAACCCACACCGGTACCAAAATCTTTCAGGTCGCGCGCACCAATGTTCGATGTCATAATGATCAGCGTATTCTTAAAGTCTACCCTACGGCCAAGGCTATCGGTTAGTATACCATCATCAAACACCTGCAGCAACAGGTTAAACACATCGGGGTGTGCTTTCTCAATCTCATCCAGCAACACTACGCTGTATGGTTTGCGGCGTACCTTTTCGGTAAGCTGTCCACCCTCTTCGTAACCTACATATCCCGGAGGCGCACCTACCAGGCGCGATACAGAGAATTTCTCCATGTACTCGCTCATGTCTATACGTATCAGCGAGTCTTCGCTATCAAACAGGTAGCGGGCAATAGCTTTGGCCAGCTCGGTTTTACCCACACCGGTAGGTCCTAAGAAAATGAACGTACCTATTGGTTTCTTAGGGTCTTTAAGGCCTACGCGGTTACGCTGTATAGCCTTGGTTACCTTTCTTACGGCTTCGTTCTGGCCTATTACAGCACCGGTCAGCTCGCTGGTCATGTTAATCAGCTTATTGCTTTCGCTCTGTGCTATTTTATTAACCGGTATACCGGTCATCATAGCCACTACTTCGGCAATATCTTCTTCGCTCACCGGAAAATGCTTCGTCCTCGATTCCTCATCCCACTGGGTTTTGGCTTTCTCCAGGTCTTCCAGCAGTCGTTTTTCGCTGTCGCGCAGGCGGGCAGCTTCTTCGTATTTCTGGCTTTTTACTACCTGGTTTTTCTGTGCCTTTATCTCCTCTACCTGTTTCTCCAGCTCTATAATGTTTTTAGGCACGTGTATGTTTTTAAGATGTACGCGGGCACCTACCTCGTCCATTACGTCAATAGCTTTATCGGGTAAAAAACGGTCGGTTATATAACGGGTACTTAGCTTAACACAGGCAGCCACCGCATCTGGCGAGTAATCTACACTGTGGTAGTCTTCATACTTGTTCTTTATATTGGTAAGTATCTGTATGGTCTCTTCCGGGCTTGGCGGGTCAACAATTACCTGTTGGAACCTGCGCGCCAACGCACCGTCTTTCTCTATGTACTGGCGGTACTCATCTAAGGTACTTGCACCAATGCACTGCAGTTCGCCACGGGCAAGGGCCGGTTTAAATATGTTGCTGGCATCCAGGCTGCCTGTAGCGCCACCGGCGCCTACTATGGTGTGTATCTCGTCTATAAACAATATCACA
>JBJOOW010000524.1:0-5923 GCA_046051095.1 Bacteroidota bacterium
AGGTGGCCGTGCTTTACCACGATGCCGGCTTTACACGCGTATACCGCAACCACGAGGAAGTTGGTTGCCAGATGGCAAAAGAAGACCTGCCTAACTTTGGGTTTAACAGCGATGAAATTGATGTGATATGCGGCATGATTATGGCCACCAAAATTCCGCAGGCACCTAAAACCAAACTGGAGTATATAATTGCCGATGCCGATTTGGAATATTTGGGCACCGATGATTTTGAGCGTATTGGCCGTACACTTTTTGAAGAGATTAAAATATATCTGGGTGTAGAAAGCGAACGACAGTGGAACATTATACAAATGAACTTTCTGCGCAACCATAAATACCACACCAGCTTTTGTAAAAAACACCGCGAGGCCGAAAAACAGAAAAACCTGAAAGAGGTAGAGCGTATTGTTGGCTCGTACGAGTAACTACTACTGTTTACTTTGCTGAATGCTTTTTTCGTTTTGGGCTTTAATACGGCGGCAAAGTGTTTTAATAATTCCTTTAGCTACTTCGGGACGGTTTTCCATTAGCTCGTAAAAAGGCTCCTGATCCATTTTTAGCAACAAAGCTTCGGTATGTGTAGTTGCACTGGCCGAGCGTGTTTCAGTATCTAACAGCGCATATTCGCCAAACAGCTCATTCTCTTTAAGTATAGCAAAGGTGTGATCGCCTTTGTGTATGCGCACCTCGCCTTTAAAAATAATATACATACAGTTACCGGTATCGCCGGCCATAAAAATATTCTTGTCGCCATCCATTTCTACCTCCTCCAGTATCTCAGCCACTTCGGCCAAAACTGTTTCGGGCGTTTCCTGAAACATGGCAATAGATTTAAGTAGTAATACTTTCTCTATTAGTAGTAAGCGTTGTTCTTCGTGTGTTTGATGTGCCATATAGCATAAAGTGACATGGGACGAGTGACGGGTGACAGGTGGAATGCACTTGTCAGAATACTTTACTTACGCGGCCCCTGCTTATTTTTCAATGTTTTTAAAGTGTTGTTTAGCCCTCCAATAATTCTGTTTAGCAACGCTATCCGTTCGCTTACAATGGCATCGCCCAATATAAATTTTGCTCTTTCATATCCTCCTTTTGTTTCTCTGGCCGAGCCACGGGAATAGCGCAAGAAATTTGGATACTCATTACCAAATCCACGGCCGTAGCCTTCTTCAATATTTGCAGAAATTGAGTATGCAGACCGTGTAAGTTGTCTGGCAATTTCTTTTCCTCTAACATCTTTAATTAAAATTTCAGAATCACTCCAAAACAAATCCCATAGCTGTTTTGATAGCTGATAAATACCAAAATTTTCCAAATTATCTACCGATATATCTTCCTCCATATATTAATGGTATTGAAACCCTGTTTTTAAACCACGCCACTCGTCACCTGTCACCCTTTACCTACCTCATCTCTGCCATTATTTTTCCGGCAGTTTCGTTCAACAATACATCGCTTGCCTGCTGTGCTTTTTGCAGCCAGGCAGCCTTTTTGGTACCCTTATAAAATATGGTTGAGTACAGTGCCGCTGCTTTTGTCCAGCGGTGGTACGTGTGGTGGTGGTTATCCAACACTTCATCTATTACTGTTTCGTAAGTGGGGTGTTCTTTGTAGGTTGCCTGTAGTACGCGGCATTTATCTGCTATTAAACCAGGCTCAAACAACCTGATAAAGCCTTGTGCAATATCTTTAGGTACTTCAATTTCTATTACCTCCAGCGCATTGGCAATGTTCTCTTTACGCTTAATAGCAAAGGCATTTTTAGCCTTCAGCATTTTCTCGGCATCAAAGGCAAATGAGAAGAGTAACAACAACGAATCCCGGCATTCATTCAACTCAAGATGTAACGCATCTTCCAGTATTTTGGCTGTTTCTGTTTTCTCTATTTCGCTTACGGCAAACAACAATCTGGTAGATACATTAATGTAACTGCGCATCAGCTCTATATAAGCCTCTCGTTTCTGTGCTGTTGGTTTAAACTCGCACAAGTGTAATGCGTGAAAAATATCGGCGCGCAATTCAGGCATTTTCCATACCAGCTCATCCAGCATATCAGTTGCCTTTTGCGAGCCTACTCTACCACTTAGTAATATTAGCTTTACCTGTTGCTGCCTTGTAAGTTTACTATTCAGCAATGTTGCTTTTACATCATCTATAGCCACCTCTCCTGCCTGTTGCAAAGCATCGGTAATCAGCTTTTCATACTTACCGGCAACAAACATTTTAAGCAACGGCGCAAACAGCTTACTGTTTTTTACCTTACCGCTGGCGGTAATTGCTGCCCGCACAACATATTCGTCGTTATCGCTTAACAACGTTAGCAGTGGTTTGTAAAACGATTGCACTTCCAGGTCGCCAATTATTTCGGCTGCCATACGGCGCTCTGCAGCACTTTCCGACTCTATTAAGGCAAGCAAGCGCTGCCCGGCAGTTACCACTGCATTTATACCACCGCTTTTCATAAGACCGGTTATAGCAGCTTTTACCAGTCGCGGATTTTTATCTTCTATATACGCATCCAGGCTCTCCAACTCATCGGGTACCAACATGCACTTAGCTTTAACCGCTTCGGGTAATAAAGCATTGCTGTTTTCATCTGCTATTATGGCTTCTATCTGCGGTAGTGCCGCTACTATTTTTTTGCGTTCGGTAAGCTTTATTGCTTCCAGGCGCACTTCTTCTTTTGGGTGTTGTAAAGCCAATAATACCAGCGCGTCATGCTCGGGCTTAAACTGCTTTTCTATCAGGTTAAGTATATAAATGGCCTCACCTCGCTCGCCGGTTGCAATTTTACTTTCCAGCACATCGCGGGTTTGTTCGTTGTTAAGGTCTATCTCGTTACCAACACTGTAGCGTTTATGCAGCGCAGTTACCAATGTGCGCACATACTCTCTATCTACCACAAAAACCATTATAACCCATACTACCAGCAAGGCAAACAACAGATAGCTAAGCATCACTAAATCTATACGTTGGGTAAACTGCATTACTGCCGTAAGCAATACACCACAAAATGCCAGCGCGAAAGGATCCATAAAACCCTTTACCACCGTATGCCCTTTCAACCGCAGGTGCGATGAAAGAGGCTGCATAAGCGATAGGAAAATAGGGTCCTGTAACGATACTTTTAATACCTCGGTTATTATAGCCATAAAACCAAAAAGGTATAGCACAATGTGCGTGTTATCGCTATAAAACGGCAGTGTAACAATACTTACCAGCAATACAAAAAGTATGGTAGGGCTAACCAACAACGAGCCTTTGGTGCCCAGCGCATTTGCCAGCCTGCCGGTAATAACCAGGCGCACCACAATGGCCATTATTTTACCTACGGTATAAAACAAACTGACAAACGATGCCAATTGTTTATCGCGCTCGCCGGTGTGTGGCACATACTTTATCTCGGCATAAAACGCGTAGGTAATTATGGTTACACAAGTAAGCACTATAAACGATAAAAAAGCCACACTGGCTATCATACGGTTGCCAAAAAAGCCCCGCAGCATATCGCGTATAGTTTGTGTGTGGTGATGGTGGTGATGATTATGTTCGTGTTTTACATGCAGGTTAAGTTTGCCGGCTTTCTCTAGCCGGTTGTAAAAAAACAACGAGCATAAAATAGATACTACAGCAACAAGCAAAAGGTTTTCGCTGCTGGTAATGTGTACCAAGGGGTATACCGCCAGGTAGCCTATAAGCTTAGCAGCAATATCGCCACTTCCAATCATGGTAAACAGGCGCTTGCTTTGCCTTATATCAAACAGCAGTGCTGCCACCCCCCAAAACTCCAGATTGCCCAACAGGTATATAACATAGTACCAGCAAAAAATAAGAAAGACAAGTACGGTAGAGTGTGTGGCCAGCAAGCCTATGCTGTAAAGCAAAATGCTTATACCAATAAACAGTATAACGCCCAGCGCCAGCTTTTTTACACTAAAGGCATGTTCAAATTTGCTGTATACATAACCGGCAACCCAAAGTAGCAACGCAGAAAACAAGTATGCTTTAGGCAAGTCGGCCGGCTGAAATTTTTCGAGAAAAAGCGCCAGCCCTACGGTCCAGAAAATGGTAATGGCAAAACCCTGAAAAAACTGTAGCCAGAAAAGGTTGGTAACCAGCCATGCTTCATCGGTGCGGATATTGAATAGATGAAGGATTCGGTTCTTCATGGGTTGGTGTAACTTCTTTGCCGTGAATTTAATTGTTATTACCTAATTGAAAACGCGTTGTTGTATTTAACACTACGCTTTGGGTTTGCGGTCGGCTACTTTCTTTTTGTAAAAGTCTTTACCGGCAGCATAAACCGATTTGGTAAAGGTAGCGTACACGGTACCGTTTTCGTCTTCGTATTTAAGCGGCAAATCGAAAGTACATTCGCCGTTTTCGGCAATTTTCTGTTTCACTTCGGCAACCAATTCATCGGTAATTAAAAACCGGCATTTCACCTTATCAACTATGGGGCGTACAAATTTCATACTGGCCCCCTTATCCCAAACCACATAGTTTTTGCCAAGTATTTCCATAAACATCAGCATAAAATACGGGTCAACCGACGAATAGATGCTACCCCCGTAAACCGTGCCTACCCTGTTGCGGGTGCGTATGTTTAGTTTAATGCTAACGTGCAGTTCTTTAAAATCGGCAGCTATAAACTCTACCTTGCTGCCTGTGCACCATATACAGGGCCAGAAATTAAAAGCCCAACGCATATTGCGCGAGCGCGATGATTCGGTTCTGTCAGTAGCATATTGTTTCATACAATGCGGTGTTAAAAGGGTGTATAAATTGAATAACCGGTTAGGCTAATTGTAAAAGGCATTTTTACTTTCACGCTGCAAAACAACAAACTCTATGTCGAACATGATTCGGGAAAAATATGCCCGCCTTTTGGTTAACTATTGCCTGGCCGTAAAAAAGAACGATAAAGTATTTATAAGCAGCAGTTACCTGGCCGAGCCATTACTGCGCGAAGTAGTACGCGAAGTGTATATAGCCGGTGGTATACCGGTGCTGAATGTAGAGATTAACGGCATTGGCGATTTAGCCATGCAATACGGAGAAGAACACCAGTTGGCCTGGGTAAACCCTATGCGTAAGTATGTAATGGAAAACTTTGACTGCTACCTGAACATACGCGCCCCCTTTGCCAAAGGCGATGATGAGAAAGAGGTGACCGATGTAGAGAAATTTAAAATACACCAGAAAGCACAGCAGGAAATTAACCGTATATATTTTGAGCGTACCGGTAACGGTAGCATGCGCCGCTGCCTTTGCCAGTACCCTACACAAGCGGGCGCCGACGATGCGCGTATGACGCTTGAGGAGTACGAAAACTTTGTGTACGGTGCCTGTAACCTGTTTGCCGACGACCCGGTTGAGCAATGGCTGAACGTACGTAAAAAACAACAGGCTTATGTAGACCGCTTAAATAAAGCCGACCGTGTTGAATACAAAGGCCCTAACATTGATATTTCATTTTCGGTAAAAGGCCGCACCTGGATAAACAGCGATGGCCGCGCCAACATGCCAAGCGGCGAAGTGTTCAGCGCACCTATAGAGGACAGCATGAATGGCAAGGTATACTTTAGCTACCCTACCATTTACATGGGCCGCGATGTGGTAGGCATAACCCTTGAAGTTAAAAACGGCGAAGTAGTAAAATGGCATGCCGAAGAGGGCCAGGAAGTGTTGGATAAAGTGTTTGCCATAGACGGTGCCCGCCGTTGGGGCGAGGTAGCCGTAGGCACCAACTACAGCATACAGCGCATTACCCGCAATATATTATTCGATGAAAAGATTGGCGGCAGTATACATATGGCTGTTGGACAAAGCTACGGCCAATGCGGTGGTAAAAACGAATCGACCGTACACTGGGATATGATTACCGATATGCGCGCCGGTGGCGAAATATGGGCCGATGGTG
>JBJOOW010000525.1:0-3987 GCA_046051095.1 Bacteroidota bacterium
AACACCTATTTCTGTTGATACAGAAATAGGTGTTTGCCAGATTAAACATAATTACAGATTTGATAATTATGTTTTTTGGGCTGCTCCTAAGGGGGTAATTATAAATAATGCAGAAGGTAAAAGAGATTTAAAAGACTTTTTGTCAAATTGGTATCAAGATAACAAGAACTCTCCTCAGGTATTTAATTCTTTTGTCAGTCCTTTGTATTGTTCGGTTAGAGATACAGGCGAGAAAATGGATCAGCTGCATGTGTCTTGGAATAGTCCGGTCAAAAAGTATGATTTTTTAAAAGGGGTTAAGTTAACTAGTAGGTTCCATTTCTTTTTATCCCCACCTGAAGGCCAAAACCTATTTGCTATTGTTAATACAAACAAGAAACTTTTTAAAGAGATATCTTCTTTTTTTAAAGAGTATAAGCTTGATTTTGTAATGGATACTAAGCTGTCAAAGTTTGCATTACAGAAGAAGGTAGATGGGGTTATTTATACTTACGATTATAATTTGATTGCAGATACATTGCAGCGCTATATTTTTAATTTAATGGCGATTGAATCTAATAAAGAATCAGTTTTACTTTTTGAAGAGCCTGAAGCACATATGTTTCCCCCCTACACTCAAAATTTCGCCAAGAAAGTTATTGATTCTAAATTTAATCAGTTTTTTATTACTACACACAGCCCGTTTATTCTTAATACAATAATTGAAAATACATCTCTTGATGAAGTTGCTGTATTTGTTGCTGGTTATGAAAAATTTCAAACTAAACTAAAACCACTAGGCAAAGAGGAGTTGGAGGATATGCTTAACTATGGAAACGACATTTTCTTTTCACCGAAACTTAATGGGTAGGTTATATGGAAAAGAATGTGTTGGCTGAATGCTATGGAGATACTTTGCTGGTAAAGCAGCTGAAATTTAATTACATAGAGTATCATTCGGGGATAGGTGAGGTTGCTCGTCAAATGCAACGATATTTTGATAATAGGAAGGCTATTGCAATTATTGATAACGATAAGCATAGTGTGCCTTCTTATTTTACCAAGGAATGTAATCCTTTGAAAAATGAGAATGGTATTGTTGTGATGAAACATAAAAAGCAGGAGCATTATGTGATTAAAATTTCTCCGGCTTTCGAAGAGTTTATAAATGACTGTGCCGTGTCTTGTGGAATGGAGCTATTTGAAAAAGACAAAAAGAAATTTAAAGAAATAACCAAAGACTCAAAATTACACCAAAACCAAAAGTTCATTAACTATCTCAATAAACTAATAGCGCAAAATCCAAATGGTATCAAAACCTTGAGAAATATAGTTGATGATATTAATAAAATAGTAAAGAAAGGACCTGCTCCTACTGCAAAGAAAAAGAAGAAATAAAACATAGTTGCGTTGAATTCTCAAAAAGTCCTTCTACTTACACCACCGTTTACACAACTTAATACGCCATATCCGGCAACGGCCTACCTAAAGGGGTTTCTCAATACCAAAGGTATTGTATCTCATCAGGCCGACTTAGGGATAGAGGTAATACTAAAGTTGTTTTCGTCAGAGGGTCTGAGTAAAATGTTTGCCCATCTCGAAACTTTGGACCTGGAACTTACCGAAAACAGTTACCGCATATATGCCCTGCAGCACGAGTATTTAAAAACCATCGATCCGGTTATTCGCTTTCTGCAAAACAAAAATCCTACGCTGGCACATGCCATATGCGATAGAACCTATTTGCCCGAAGCGGCCCGCTTTGCACAGTTAGAAGATTTGGAATGGGCCTTTGGTACCATGGGTATACAGGACCGTGCACGGCACCTGGCTACGTTGTACCTTGAAGATTTAGGCGATTTGATAAAAGAAGCAATCGACCCTCACTTTGGTTTCAGCCGCTATGCCGAAAGGCTGGGCCGCACCGCCACGCATTTCGATGAACTACTTACGGCTTTACAAACCGATCATTCTGTAATCACCGGTTTTCTCGATGAACTGTTGCAGCACAAAATAGAGCAAACACAGCCTACCGTGGTTTGTCTTTCAGTTCCTTTTCCGGGCAATTTGTTTGGTGCATTAAAGTGCGGTCAGTACATTAAAAAACACCATCCACATATAAAAGTGGTGTTAGGTGGGGGCTATGCCAATACCGAATTACGCAGCCTGAGCGATGCCCGCGTGTTTGATTATATCGATTACATTAGTCTGGATGATGGCGAAGCGCCATTACTTTTTTTGCTGGAACACTTAGCCGGTAAACGTTCTGTAAAAGAGTTAAAGCGCACCTATCTGCGCGAGGATGGCAAGGTAGTTTACTGCAACGGCGCTGCCGAAAAGGATGTAGCCCAACGCGAAACCGGTACGCCCGATTACAGCGACTTTGTGTTAGATGATTACCTCTCGGTAATTGAAGTGGCCAACCCCATGCACCGCTTATGGAGCGATGGCCGATGGAACAAAATAACACTGGCGCATGGCTGTTATTGGGGTAAGTGTTCGTTCTGCGATATATCGCTGGACTATATTAAAAACTACGAACCGCTAACCGCCGGCATGATATGCGACCGTATAGAACAGATAATTGCGCAAACCAAACAGAACGGCTTTCACTTTGTAGATGAAGCAGCTCCACCTGCTTTGTTGCGCGATGTAGCTATGGAAATAATACGCCGTAAACTAACCGTTACCTGGTGGACCAACATACGGTTTGAAAAAAGCTTTACATACGACCTTACTCAATTACTTAAAGCGTCTGGCTGTATTGCAGTAGCCGGCGGGTTAGAAGTAGCCAGCGACCGCTTACTGGCTATGATGAAGAAAGGGGTAACCGTAGCACAGGTAGCCCGTGTGGCCGATTCGTTTACCCGCTCGGGCATAATGGTACATGCGTATTTAATGTATGGGTTCCCTACGCAAACAGCGCAGGAAACAATCGATGCGCTGGAAATGGTTCGGCAGTTGTTCGATACCGGCGCACTGCAGTCGGGTTTTTGGCACCGCTTTGCCATGACCAGCCATAGCCCCGTAGGTTTAAACCCGGCACAGTTCAGGGTACAGCGCACAGGCCCCCATTTTGGTGGCTTTGCCGATAACGATTTATATCACAATGACCCCGAAGGCGCTAACCACGATTTGTTTGGCGATGGACTTAGTAAGTCGCTATTCAATTTTATGCATGGTGTAGGCCTCGACTTTCCGCTAAAACAATGGTTCGATTTTAAAACACCTAAAACCACTGTTCCTCCCGGTTACATCGAATCATGCTTAAATGAGCATACAGATAATATAAAACCTACATCATATGTAGTATGGTTAGGCAACATGCCTACAGTAAGTTATTTCGAAGTAGAGAAAGGAAAGAAGGTTGTTGAAATGGCTGAACTGGAGTTTTACGACAAAAAGAAAAGCTGGCATATGCATCTGCCAGCTATACAGGCTAAATGGTTAATGCAGGTTTTTCCTTTGTTGATGTTAGGGGATAATACTCTTACTACATATAAAACTTTATCCGATTCGTATACTTCAGAGACATCCGGCCCATTTACAGATTTTGTTTCTGCACCTGCCTGGCGCCAGTTAAGAGAGGGCGGCCTTTTACTCTTGTAACAAGATTTTTATTGTTTAAAACATATAGTATTTGTGCTAATAAGTTATTGTATAATTTATACGGCACAACCTGTTGGCTAATTGATAACTGTGTTTAGTGGTTGGTTGGGTAAAAGCAATATTTGCCATAATCAATCACCCTAGCATGAAAAAACATTACCTGTTATTGGTAGTAACCCTACTAACATGTTTCTCTACATTCGCACAGGCCCCAAACAAAGTAAACTATCAGGCTATAGTACGCGATGCATCCGGCCAGCCACTTACCGGCGGCACATCGGTTACTGTAAGGTTTCTGATACACGATGGTTCGCCAGCGTGCAATATTGTATTTCAGGAAACACAAAATGCCACTACTAATCAGTTTGGTTTAATTAACCTGCAAATAGGTGGTGCAGG
>JBJOOW010000526.1:0-6301 GCA_046051095.1 Bacteroidota bacterium
ACCTGTAAAAGCTGAACCTAAAAAGGAAGAGCCTAAAAAAGAGGAACCTAAACCAGCTAAAACTGAACCGGTAAAAGCAACTACCGTTAAAGAAGAGCCCAAGCCAGCTAAAACCGAAACAAAGAAGGAAGAAACTAAACCAGCTACTACTGCAGCACCTGTAAAAGCAGAGCCAAAGAAAGAAGAACCTAAGCCAGCAACTACCACTGCACCAGCTGTAAGCGAACCTGTAAAACCACAACCGGTAGTAGCACAGCCTGTAGTAAGCAAACCGGCACCGGTTACCGAAACGGTTGTTATTGAACCACGTAAAGTACCTACACAGCTGGATGAAGTAACACCAGCCAGCAACGAAAAAACAAAAGAATTACCTGAGCCGGGCTCGGGTGGGTTTGGCCGTAACAAACGCCTTGGCAAACGCCTGTTTAAACGCGGCAGTATAAGCAACGGCCTGCGTTACTACGAGGCCGCATTAACCAAAAAGCCTAAGAAAACCTTTATCAATCAGCCACTGGCCGATGGTTATTTTTTAATGCGCGATTACACTGCTGCCAATAAATACTACAAAACGCTGGTAGCAATCGACTCGGTAAAACACAAAAACCTGTTTGCGCTTTACCAGTACGCACTTACCGAAAAATATCTGGGTAACTACGAAGTGGCGAAAGAGAACTTCAACAGCTTTAACCGCCTGGCAAAAGATGTGCCTGAGCTTGCCGAGCAACGTAAAAGCGCTAACCTGGAAGCACAGGGCTGCGACCTGGCGCTGGAGCTACAGAAGAACACCGACCTGAAGTATTACAAAATACAACACCTGAGCGAGGCTATTAACCTGCCGTTTACCGATTACTCTCCTTATCTTAAAGATGCCAATACACTTTACTTCGGCTCGTGGGCCAGCGATAAAGTGATACTTGAAAACAAGAAAGAAAAGTACGGCACCTTCTCGCGCATATACCAGGCAACCCGCAAAGGCACTACCTGGGTAAAAAGCGAAGAGGTAAAAGGCGAAGTGAACAACGTAAAAGCACACACCGGTAACGCTGCATTTACCGATGATGGTAAAACCATGTACTATACCCAGTGCCTGCAGGATGATGTACAACGTATGCGTTGCAAAATTTACCGCGGTACTTTTGGTGCCGATGGCTGGAGCGCCGGCGAAGAAATTAAAACAGTAAACGCCGAAGGCTTTACTACTACACACCCTGCACTGGGTAAAAGCCCTGCAGGTAAAGATGTGCTTTACTTCTCATCGGACCGCAGCGGTAAAGGTATGGATATATACTATGCCGAAATTAACAGCGATGGTACGTTGGCTAAACCGCAGTTAATTGGTGGTAACATAAACACCAGCGGCGATGAAATGACACCTTTTTACGATGCTAAAAACCAAACACTTTATTTCAGCTCTAACGGCCACGTTAATATTGGTGCAACCGATGTGTTTAAATCGGTACTGAAAGATGGTGAATGGGGCACGCCTGAAAACCTGGGCCTACCGGTTAACTCTAGCCTGGATGATATGTACTTTATGTGGAACGATCAGGCATCGGTAGGTTTTATGGTTAGCAACCGCCCCGGTGGTTTTTACAGCCAGAAAAGCACTGCCGTTAGCGACGATATTTATCAGGTAGACCTGAACAAAATATATCTGGCTGTTACCGGTACACAAACCGATTTGGATAGTAACAAAGCCATACCGAATGGTGTAATAACATTATACGACCAGGCCAGCGGTAATGAAATAAAATCGTTTTATGCGGCTGAGGGTACTTACCTGTTCGACCTAAAACACGACCAGAACTATAAACTGGTTGCGCGCAACAAGTATTATGAAGATGTTACAGCTACTGTTTCTACCATGGGTAAACGCAGCAGCGACACGGTAACCGTTAACTTTAGTATGCGGCAGATACCCGGTGCTAAAAGCCGTGTAGGCGAGCGCCTGGGCATTGTGTATTGGGAGTTTAATGTTGACCACCTGAAAAAAGATGCACCAGACACACTTGCTACTGTAGTAAACTTTATGAACGACAATCCACTGTATGTGGTAGAAGTAGGTTCGCATACCGATAGTAAAGGTACCGACGAATACAACCTTAAACTGGCACAGCGCCGTAGCGATGCCGTAACCAAATACCTGCTTAGCAAACAAATACCACAGTACCGTATAGAAAGCAAAGCTTATGGCGAAAGCCAACCGCTAGAACTGAACGAAAACCCACCGGGCACCGATAACCCCGATGGCCGTGCAAAAAACAGAAGAACTGAGTTTAAAGTAATTAAACAGTTAACTGCCGAAGAGCAACAACAACTACAGGCTGCCGAAGAAGAAGCCCAAAAGAAAAAAGTAAAACGCGCCCGCGCTATACAAAACAAAGCAACAGCAATGCCTGCAACTAAATAGGCGCCGCAGGTGTTCAACAAAAAAGCCCATCAATTATGATGGGCTTTTTTGTTGCTAGCCGGTACCTTTAAAACCGGCCGGTGTTGTACCTGTTCGCTGCCTGAAAAAATTGGTAAAGTGGGCAGCATCGGTAAAGTTAAGGTCGTAAGCTATTTGTTTAATGGGTTTGTTGCTGTACTTAAGTAAGCGCTTGGCCTCTATAACAATTCGGGCATGTATAAACTCCAGTGCTGTGTTGCCGGTATGGTTGCGGCAAATTTCGTTCAACTGTTTAGCCGATAGGCCTAACCTCGTTGCGTATTCTGCCACGGTATGTATACTACGGTAGTTATGTTCCACCTCGTTGCGCAGGCGTATATAATCCAATGAGTCGTCGGCACTGTGTGCCAGCGGTGGCAATTGCAGCGCGCTGATGCATTTGGTAATAAACACCGAAAGCAAATCGAGCAGCACGGCCCCTTTATTGCTGTGCTGGCTGTTGTACTCGTGTTGTATAAGTGTAAGCAATCCGGTAAAAAAATCCTTATCGGCTTTTGTTATATCAAAGGCGGCAGCCTCGCCGGCATCCATAAAACTAAACAGGCGCATCAGCAGTTTTATGGTTTCATCGCGCATTAAAAAAAACTCTTCGGTAAATATCAGCGCATAGGCCAAAAAATTTTTGCCACCATGCAGGGCATGTATCTGCCCGGGCAGTACTATGTGTATGCTGCCGGGTTTAACGGGCACCTCTTTAAAATCTATTATATGGCGGCCTTTGCCTTCTAAAAAAACAAACAAGGTCCAGTACCCGTGGCGGTGTTCAACATCGGGCACTTCAAAACTGGCTTCGGTAATGGTAACAAATTTAAAGTGTACCTGCCCGGCAGTAAAAAAGCGATGAACAGGAGTGGCTTTAACAGGCTTCTTGCTCATCGCTTTTAAATATGGTTGGTTACTAATAAGGTTACTTAACTACACTAAACTGTTTTACAGCCGCCGCTTTACCGGTGCTGGTAAAGGTAATGCAATAGTTGCCTGCAGCAAGGCCCGATATATCCAGCGATGAAATACCGGCGGCTGCTTTTTGTTGTAGCACTACTTTACCATCCAGCGATGTAATGGTTACATCGTTATCGCAATAGCCGTTGCCGCCTATGGTAAAGTTTAGCTGTGTAGTGGCCGGATTAGGAAATACACTAACCTCTAACTTCTTAGGTGTTTCGGCTATACCGGTGGTTGTTTTTTGTGGTTCGTAAAACCATAGTTCGCGGCCGGCGTTATTAAAGTTGGCAGGCACTATTACTTTATCGCCCCACATTTTAAAATCGAATATATCGGCACTGCCACAGCTTATAAGTATGTTGAAGGCATGCTGGGTATTGGCACCGGCCGGCATAGTGGCTATGGTACCTTCTATAGTGCCATCGCTTTCAATAAATACCTGGCGCTGGGTAGCAGTATCGTAAGCAGCAAAGAAAATTTTACCACCATCGCCGGTAAGTATGCTGTTGGTACTAAACCAGTAGTTAGGCAAGGTATAAGCAGTCAAGTCAAGTGTATGGAAACTAAGGTCGCTTAGTTTAACCCAGTTAATACGGTTCTGCACATCGCTCATAAAGTAGGCGTTGCCGTTTGCAAATGTAATGCCGCTGTTTATGTACGATACAGAAGGTGTAGGTATAATTTGCGGTACAGCGTCGGCGGTGGTCATCCGGTAAATGTTGTTGCTGGTTTCGTTAGATGCTTTAAAAAATAACTGGTTATTGTAAACCGTTAGGCCTTCGGGGTATGCATTACCGGTATTGGTAAGTACCACTTTAGTAAGCTGCCCGTTAACGCCACCGCTGTAGGTATACAACTCGCTACCCTGCCCGTTAGCCGAGCCTATAATGTATATTTTACCATTAAACGCCTGCATTTGTGTTACGTAAAAAACAGCCTCGCTGGTGTTACTAAGGTTTACCGCCATTTGTGTGCCTTGTGCCGTGCCGTTGGTAATCCATAACTCTGGCCGGCCCTGCGCATTGGTAAGTACAAAGTACGCCACACCGTTAAGTTCGCAATAGCCCTGTGCCGGGTTGTATTGTTGAATTGATAGCAGCGTATCGGTACCGGTTGGTGTGCCATCGGTGCTTAGCAGTGAGTTGCTGGTGCAAAACAACAGCTTATTGCCAAAGCGCGCAGCACGCTGGTCGGTAAGTGCATCGTTCCAGCCCTGGTCAATATCTGCCACTTTATAAGTGCCGGCAGCAGTACCATCGCTGGCCCACAGGTCGAAGTTGTAATCGTTGTTATCGGCTGCCATAAACAACATGCGGTTGCCCATGGTAATTACATTGCCCATCATGCTCGATCCATCGGGGTTAATATCTTTAACCAAAGTAGTGCCGGCAGTGGTGCCATCGCTGGTCCAAAGTTCTTCGTTACCCTCGCTGCCCTGTGCAGTAAAATACAGCTTATCGTTAAGTATGGTAATGTTGCTTAGTTCGCCGCAGCCGTATACGCGTTTACTGCTATCGCTCCAGTAATACTCTTCGCTACCCTGGCGCGGGTTAATTTCTATCAGCGAAAAATTGCCGGTTGCATTTGCCAGCATAGCAGCTAACATACATGCGGGGAGTAGTATACGTTTCATACAGTTAATATTTTGTTACTGCAAAGTAACGGAACCCTGTTTGGGTGCTATTGTAAATTTGCGCCTAAACCTTGCAAGGCATTGGGGTTATAATACAACCATAGTTGCGTTACCAATACCGGTTTACATGTGTAATTTATAAAAAACGTTTAATATCTACCTCTTTCATTATAGGGTTGCCGTGTAACAGGTGTTCGGTAAAGTGTTTGGCAAAGTAGGGTGCCAGCGATATACCTTTAGTGCCCATGCCGTTAAATATACCCACGTTGCTAAACTCCGGATGAAAGCCGAGGAACGGCCTACGGTCTTTAACTGTAGGGCGTATGGCTGCCTTGTGGTGTGCTATGGTATAGGGGGCGCTGATAACTGCGCGCAGGTTGCCCTCCAGTTCGTTACGGCCTTTGTTGCTGGGCTGGTCGTCGTCAAAATACCACTCGTGCGTAGCGCCAATGTAGTAATGGTCTTTTTCGGGTAATGGCATTACCAGCACCTCGCCGTTTATTACATACTGCGGATAAAAATCATTTATGCGTACTATCAGGCATTCGCCTTTGGCCAGTTGAAACGGAAAGAATTTAAAGTACGGGTTACGGATAGCGTTGGCCCCATCGCAGAAAATTATTTTTTGTGCCGTGTGCCCTTTATAGCTTACACCATCACCGGTGTGTTGTAGCTGTGTAAAATCAAAGTCTTCATCTACCAAACAATTTTGTTGTTGAAGATAGTTTCGGTATAGCGTAAGAAAGGCAGACGAATCTATCCGCGTACCACCGGTTATTTCGAAACAGCCGTGCGGGTTATTTACTTTATCTGCATCTAATTGTATAATAGTTTCGTTCTGCAGATAGGGCAGGTAATCGGGCATGGCGCAGCGGGCGCTCCAATCGTTCTGTGCTTTAACCGAGTCGAGTATTTTTAGGATAGATATAGGATAAAGCAACTGCGTGCCAAACTGGTTTTCGAACTGCTGATAGGTTTGGTTGATGAGTGGCGACAGGTCATCTATCAGCCATGTTTTTACAAAGCGGCGGCCGGTAATTGGGTTGGTAATACCCGATGCTACATGCGTAGCCGATGATAGGTTTAGTTTATCTATAACCAGTACCTGTTGCCCCTGCAGCATTAAAAACCACGAGAGCATAGAGCCGGCAATACCCTGCCCGACAATGATATAGTTAAACATGGGCGTGAAAGTAATAATTGCTATTGTAGAGACGGCATGCTGCCGTCTTGCTGTTTACAGACGCGAGCATCGCGTCTCTACTATCTGAAAT
>JBJOOW010000527.1:0-3810 GCA_046051095.1 Bacteroidota bacterium
CCATGTTCCAGGTAGCGGTGTCGCTATCTACCAGTATGGGTTTGGCCCCAACGCGTACAATTGCAGCTGCCGGAGAAATAATAGTAAACGATGGTATAATAACCTCATCGCCCTCTTTAATACCTGCTGCTACCACAGCAAGATCCAGTGCTACAGATCCGTTTGCTACAGCAATGCCATGTTTGCGACCAACCCGCGCAGCAAATTTCTCTTCAAATTCTTTAACTGCCGGCCCTTCTGATGATATCCATCCGTCGTTAAGGGCTTTAAGTACATATTCTTTTTCATTGCCATCCAGCAATGGTGTATTTACGGGTATCACTATATATTGTTTTTAATTTTAACTGTGTTGGCATCTATGGGGTCAAATCTAACTTTGTCGCGTTCTTCTACATAGGGGCCTTGTTTTACTTCTATCATTTCGCTTGGTTCAAGCATTTCAAAACCATGCCCGCCATCGGCCAGTAGTATTACATCGCCTTGTGTTAGTATGCGGCTTTCGAGGTAGTTTTGTTCATTGTCATAAAAGTCTACCCGTACTTTGCCCGATTTAATAAACAAAACTTCCTGGGTTAGGTGTACCTCGCGCCCTACCAGATTATGGCGGTGGGGTTTTATTACATATCCCTGAGGGCGGTTCATATACCCTAGTTGCTGCGAAGATGTATTATCTGTAAAAAACTGTATGCCCTCAGCTTTATAGTTTGCCGAAATATGAATGCCTAGCAGAACATCATTATGTTTAATATATTCTATCATCTCAGCCTTTCTTTAGTATTTTTTTTAGTATAGCAACTACAAAACGAGGGTACAACATACTAATTTGGAGGATAAAGAGCAACTTGAGTTTAGGGGTGGTTTGGCTAATACGCTCATATACAAAATCCAAGTGCGTGTTTATTTCGACGGTGGTACAGTGCTTTAACCACAATTTTCTGTGTTTTTTAAAAATGTAAATCAATCCGCGGCACTCTTTTCCCATGGAGCGAGAAATGCTGTTGGTTGTTTCTACTGAGTATACCGACAGCGGCTCGGGTACATAATCAAAACGGCATATTAAGGAAAGGCGGATGAATGTTTCCCATTCCTGGTACGAAACACATTTTTCGTCTAACAGCCCTATTTCAAGTAGTTTAGATTTACGTACCACGGGCGTAATAAAATCGACGTAAACGTTCCTTTTGAGCAGTTCGGAGGTTATTATTCCCTTTGGTTTGAATTCCCAACAGGATATCAATTGCTTTTGCGCATTTACCAGATGCATATATCCGGATACTACATCGGTATTGGGGTTGTTTGTTAACAGGGCCACCTGTTTTTGAAGTTTATAAGGCAGCCAGGTGTCGTCAGAATCAAGAAAAGCAATCCAATTGCTGGTGGCATGTAGTATGCCTGTATTGCGCGCTCCCTGTGCGCCTTTGGTGCGTTGGTTGGTAATTAGTTTAAACCGGGGGTCTTTACCAGCAAAAAGCGTTACTACCTCTGTAGTATTATCTGTAGAGTGGTCGTTAACTACAATGCACTCCCAATTGGTATAAGTTTGTTGTTGTACAGAAAGCAATGTTTGCTGTAACAAATCAGCCCGGTTAAATGCAGGTATTATTATGGATAGCTGCGGTGCCATGGGTAAGTATATTGTGTTAGGAAGGCTTTTTGTTTATAAGCCTTACAATATTATTCTCATTTAGGTAAAAGCGAAAGTATTGAGATGTTTATATTGGTGTAATGCTGCAGGTTAGTAAGGCTAAACAGTTCAGAGCTGGTTTATAGATAATACATTGCGGTACCGCTGATCTACCGCCTCGTTACCGAAGTACCTGTTGATTAAGTTAATGTTGGTTTCGTTTTTTTGATAGGGGGGCAGCTCAGCTTTGTTTAAATTATTAAGAGTACTTATCTCCAGGCCCAAACTGGTCAAAAATTTATAAAGGGAGCTGTAGCTATTCATATATAGCTGGTTGCCGTACGAAAGTTGTGCTGTAATATTGCCAAAAGCTTGTGAGCGGCGGTGGTTCATTACTACATATTTTACTGCACCCATCATTTCATCGTATTGCCGTTTGGGTATAAAGTTTGTAAGCGGTACAAAGCGGCTGCCCAACAGCCTGTTGCCGGTATTAATAACTTGGGTTACATATTCCGGATAACCAGCGTAAGATAAAGGGCAATATACTTTTGTGTTGCTACCGGTACGTGCAATAGCTTCCAGGGCTTCTATGTGGTTATTGGATGCATCGGCCGAGTTGCCAAGTAACAGGGCATTTTCTGTATTGCTGCTGGTTACCGGTGCTGCAAAATCATTTACGCTGCCGTAGTTAAAATCAAGCAGTTGGGCTTTCATTCCTGTAGCTTGGCTGATTAACTGGTAGTCTTCGGGCAAATAGTGGCCAAAATAGTCTATTCGGTTCATCGCAGCCATGTGCCTGAGGGCATCTTTGTTTCGTTTAAACCAACCTTTTATAGAAGCTATAAACCAGCGACGGCTATAATTAAGCCTATAAATTTCGTGCGGGTAGTACTGGTTTATAATATCAAGTGTTTTTGGTGTATAAATAGAACTTACAAAGGTTGGCAGGTAAAATGCATCGGAACCCCAAAACAGCCATGTAACTTTAACCGTGGGAGGTATGGATAGCACAAAATTAGTTAGCAACGGGCTGAAATAATGGATATAAATATTAGTGTACTGATTAAGGTTGCCTATGAGCTCTGTAAATTTTTTGCTGTGTAAAGGCGCAAACAATACCTCTGGCGATTTGACATAAGTAAGTGTCTGGCTATCGTGATAGATAATGTATTTGTTTTTTTGATCGGGGAACAGCCGCTGCTGTCTCCGGATAAAAATATCTATAAATTTATCATCATGTGTGATGTGTAGGTTCATTGTGCTTTTCTGGCTATGCAGTATAATCCAGTTATCATTTGCCCTTCGGTAAATTGGGTAAGGTCGAACTGACGATCTTTATTATACAGGTACTTTATAACAGGCATACACAGCCTAGATAGTAGCCATATAAGTTTAGGGTTGCGTATACCACGCCTTACGTACAAGGCTATCATAGAGGCCATGCTGGCGTGCCAGCCCCCTGATGCCTCCATCTTTACAATTTCGAACCCCGATGCTACGAGGTGTTTTTGCAGGCAAAAAGGTGTGTAGCGGTTTTCGTCGTAGGGCACGTCGTGCAGGGGCCATAAAAATGGAACGGTTATAAGAATGGTGCCATTTT
Organism: Bacteroidota bacterium; assembly: GCA_046051095.1. Lineage (GTDB taxonomy): Bacteria > Bacteroidota > Bacteroidia > Chitinophagales > LD1 > Bog-950. Next base: position 3,228 of record JBJOOW010000527.1, read on the forward strand.
TGCGTAGTACCCTGTTGCACTCAGATAATACAACCCGTGGTTCGTGTACATGTTCCAGCACTTCAAACAGCATACAGGTATCGGCTGTTTCGTTTTCCAGCGGTAGTTTTAGTCCATCCCAATAATAATCGGGTGTGTTTTCTGAGTCGGTCTGGTATTCGTTTTTAATATCAATGCCTACGTATTGTTTTAAACCTGGGTTGGTGGTTATTATTTTTTTGTAAGGCATGCGGCCACAGCCAACATCATAGAGCGTTCCGTTAAACACGGCAAGGTTACGGGTAACGAAATCTACCTTGGCTTTAAGCGGGAAGTAGATGTCAATGTTATCCGGTGCTAACGTAAGCTTTGAGTGGTCTGACAGCATATTTATTTGAGAGTAAAGTTAAGTTTAGGCCTGATGGCTCCGGTCCAAACGCCGGTCCATTCAATATCTCTTGTGTCTTCGGCGTCAAAAATCAGAATATCGGGAACAACAAATATTGGCTTGATTAAATTGCTATCAATAAAGTACAGATCTACATAATAACGGCTATTGTTTAGCAGGTCGGCAGGAATAATAAGTGTAGACTTGTATATTTCG
>JBJOOW010000528.1:0-2902 GCA_046051095.1 Bacteroidota bacterium
CAGGTATACCCTAACCCTGCCAACAACCTGGTTACAGTAGCACATGCTTACAATTTTACAGCTACTGCGCAGTTAACCAACGCTATGGGCCAACAGGTTGCTATGTATAATTTGCAACAAGGCACTACACAGTTAGATATTAGTATGTTACCACAGGGCATTTATCAGCTGGCTATGTACAATGGTGCCGAGCGGCTAACCGTTAAGCGGCTTATTAAACAGTAACATACAACCTTTATCTACTTGCTATAAAATAAAAGGGCAGATGCTAACGCATCTGCCCTTTACAATTTAAAACCGGTAGTAAATACTACTAGTATCTGTTGTTGCCGTACGATTTTCTTCCACGGCCATTGTCGCGGTTAAAATTGTTGCGGAAACCACCTTCTTGTCTTTCTTTAGGTGGTCTTGCTTCGCTTACGCGGATAACTCTTCCCTGGTATTCGGCTTCGTTTAGCTCCGATATAGCATTTTTAGCTGCGGCGTCATCTGGCATGTCAATAAAACCAAAGCCACGGCTTTGGTTGGTCATACGATCCATTATAACGTTGGCTGAAACTACGTTTCCGTATTCAGAAAAAAGTGTGTTCAGGTCACTATTGTTAATGCCCGACTCAAGATTTGAGATGTAAATCTTCATTGTAAAAAATTAAAAAAATAAATGATAAAAAAGCGTGAGGCAATAGAGGAATAAAGGGCGTGAGGCTTTTGGGCCCTTACTGCATTACAGTGCAAAGGTACCCCAATATACTTAGCAACGGGATTTATTTTTTTTAGAGGCGTTAAATTACCAGGGTAACTGGTTAGTTGCCAGCTTACGACTGTAAATAATAAAAATGCAAGTAATACGTTTTTTAGCCACATTAATTAAGATGAAAGCAAAATTTATTCTCGTATCTTTTGTTCTGAATACGGTTTTTGGTTTGACTGCAAAAGCTGATACCATTGATTTTTGGCATGTATATTACAATGGCGTTAAAATACGTGAGTACAATGGCTATGCAGTAGATATAATTTCATTAAAGGCAGATAGTGTTGGGAGTAACGATTCAATAACTGTTAAGTATTTTCGAGACACACCTTGTTATGATTGTGCCACAAATGTTACTGTTGAAGATGATAAACACCATGTAATAACAACCGATAATGGCAAAGGAACATTCTCGCCGGTTTCATTTTTACTCAAAAAAGTGGTTGACTCCGGCATAAAATTTTTCGAGGTGTTTTACTCTGAAGGAGAAATAAAAAGCCGGGCCGATAAAATTTTGCTGTTCAGGATAAAGCTGGAATAATCCATCACTTCTTCCCCTTACCCGGTGCCCTGCCAAATTTCTTTTTGTAGGCTGCACTAAAGTGCGGCAGCGATGAGAAACCCAAATCGAATGCTATGCGCGTAAGTGTTTTGTTGCCCTCTTTTATTTGTAGTTGTGCCTGCTCCATGCGGTAATCGTTCAGGTAGCCAAACACGGTGTTGCCGTACACTTCTTTAAAACCCATTTTGAGTTTAAGCAGGTTAATACCGGCCAGTCGTGCCAGTTCGGTCAGGCTGGGTGGGTTGCCTACTTGTTGTAGTAAGTAAGTGCGGGCAAACTCCAGCCGCTCGGCATCGTAAGCGGTTTTGCAGTGTACTCGTTTTTTAGCACCGCTTTTATCGTATAGGTCAAGTATGTACAGCAGCATTTCGGGCCACTTGGCCTGTAGCATCAGCGGGCGGTATTTTTCATCTACCGGTAGCGCACCTATCTCGCCGGCCAGCCGGCCTAATTGTAAACCTATGGGCAACGATGGATTAAGTAATACCGCTGGTTGGCCTGTTTGCACTGCCTGTGCAAAGGGTAACCGCTGCAGGTTACATTGGTTCATCAACTCGGTAAAGTAAGCGGCCTCCCATTGCAATACAATCATCTCGTTAAAGCTGTCGCGATTGGTAACGTTGCCCTCGGCCAGGGGGCTGTAAAACAGGTTACAGGTATCGGCAGGTAGTAGTATGGGTTTATCGTGCCCGGCGGGTTGTACCTCTACCGCACCGCGTAGGTTTATTACCAGGCTTACGGTGTTTTCGGCGGCTTTCCATTTATAGCTGCTGGCTATTTTGCCGGGCATAGCTAAGTGCCTAACTAGTAGCCTGTTAAGTTGCCATTGTTTTAATTTAAGCTGTGCTGCTTTCACAAATAAATACTTTATGTATAAGTAAATATACTTTAAATGAAATAATAATTACCATAACCACCGCATTTTTGCATCGCGTTCAGGCGGGTATGTTAAGCTGTAAACGTAAATTTTAAAACCTAAAATATAACAGGCCATGGTAAATTTTAAGAAGCTAAAGCAAATGATAAGCACTGCAGGCAGCGGCAACGTGGTGCAAAAGGAGTTTCAGGTAAGCTCGTTTATGCGCCTGCACCTGGGTATAAACGGCAATGCCGAACTGATACAAAGCGATGAAGAAAAAGTAGTGCTGGAGTGCGACGATAACCTGCTGGATACCGTAGAGGTAACCAACACCGGTAATACGCTTTATGTAATAGCGGGCAATAAACTGCGCATAGCAGCCTACACTACCTGCACGGTAAAAATATACTACCGCCAGTTAGATACACTGGTAAACAGCAACAACGGTAACCTTACCAATACCGGCACATTAACGCAAAGTGGCTTACTTACACTTAAACTACAAGCCAATGGCAATACAAATTTGCAGGTAGATGTACCCGCCATTAAGTTAACCAACCAAAGCAATGGTAATGTAACATTAACCGGCCGTTGCGGCGAGCTGGAGGTACGCAACCAGGCCAATGGCAGCCTTAACGCAAAGGCTTTACAGGCCGGCAAGGTAAGCCTTAACAATATGGCTAATGGTAATGTAGAGGTACGGTCGCTGGATAGTATAGCCATTAACCAC
>JBJOOW010000529.1:0-5026 GCA_046051095.1 Bacteroidota bacterium
CCTGTGTACCGGTGCGCAGCTTACACTTAACGTAGCAGCAACCAACGCTACCAGCTACCAGTGGCAAAAAGGCAGCAGTAACATTAATGGTGCCAACAGCCCTACCTTTACCATACCTGCAGCAGCTTTAGCTGATGCCGGTAACTACACAGTAGCGGTAATAGGTACATGCGAAACTGTAGTATCGCAAACGGCAGTTGTTAATGTAAGCAACCCGCTTAGTATTACCCTGCAGCCACAGTCCGGTGCGTACTGCGGTGGTGCTACACCAACGCTGCAGATAGGCACTAACCTACCGGTTACTACTTACCAGTGGTACCGCAACGGTGCACCGGTAGGTACTAACGCGTACCAGTATGCAATTACTACCAACAACTCAACCGGTAACCAGGCTTACTATCATGTGCGTGTAAACAACAGTTGCAATACTTTATTCTCCGATAGTGTACTGGTACAGTTTGTACCACCGGTTACTATCAGCCAAAACCCCGTAGCAGCAGCAGCCTGCACCGGCGATAATGTACAGTTTAGTGTTGGCACCACCAACGGCGGCACTACCAGCTACACCTGGTACTATAACAACAGCGCTATACCCAACAGCAATAACGATACCCTTTACCTGAATGGTGTAAGCCCTACCAACAGCGGTAGCTATGCGGTAGTAGTGCAGGGTGGTTGTGGTACAGCCAACAGCAGCAGCGCCACACTGGCGGTAGCTCCATCGCCGGTTATTACTACACAACCGGTAGAGCCTGGTTTTGTTTGTACCGATGCACAGGTGCAACTAAGTGTAGCTGCCAGCAACGCCACCGGTTACCAGTGGTATAAAGATGGTGCGGCAATAAACGGTGCCAATAGCGCAACGTATCTGGAAGCAGCCGGTACCGGTAACTCTGTTATACGTTACTTTGCAGTAATTACCGGTAGCTGCGGCACTGCTACTACCGATACTGTGCTGGCGCACTTTATAGAGCCATTGCAGATAACTGCCCAACCAGCCGATATTACTGCCTGCCAGGGCACACAACAGGTGCTGCAGGTGCAAACCACCGGTGGTATAAACTACACCTACAACTGGTACAATGGCGGCAACCTGGTAGCAACCAGCACCGAACTTGAACTGAATAACCTTTCGGTAGCCGATGAAGGTTTTTACTATGTAGTTATACAGGGCACCTGTGCCAATGCAACATCTAACACGGCTACTGTAACGGTAATCCCGCTGCCAAACATTACGGCACAGCCACAGGCACAAACATTTTTATGTGCCGGCAACGCACTTGCACTGGCAGTAACTGCCGATAACACCTCAGGCTACCAATGGTATAAAAGCGGTGTCGGTGCAATAAACGGTGCTAACAGCAATACATATACTATACCTGCTACCGATCTTACTAATACCGGCGACTATACCGTAGTGGTAACCAACACCTGTGGCGATGTTGCCAGCAACACCGCCAGCGTAACTGTAAATGCACTACCGGTACCTACTATTACACAAGCCGGTGCGCAGCTAAGTACACAAAACTTCAGCGGCTACCAGTGGCAACTGGGCGGCAGCGATATTGCCACTGCTACCAGCCAAACTTTTACCGCTACACAAACCGGCAGCTATACAGTTTATGTTACCGATGGTAACGGTTGTACTGCTACATCGGCTGCGGTGCAGGTAACCATTAGTGGTATAGATGATGTATGGGCGCAAGGCATAAGCCTGTACCCTAACCCTGCCGGCAACGTGCTTAATATTACATTAGGGAATACAGTTGATGTAACAATGGCAACTTACAGCGCCGATGGTAAACTGATAGAAACCCTTACACCAGCTACCAACTTTGTTACGCTGGATGTAAGCCGCTATGCACAGGGCGTGTATATACTACAGGTAAACAAAAACGGTGCAACAACACAATACCGTTTTGTAAAGCAGTAGTTACTTTTTTCTCAATTGCGTTGTAGGCCCGCACCGGTAAAACGGGGCGGGCTTTTTTATTTATTATGCTAGTCAATAGAAGTAATAACATTATTAAAGACGAGATCGAGGGCAAATCGCAGTAAATTACTTTATAAGATATTTAACTGACTGAATATTACTCCAAAAGCTCGATAAGTCGATGTTTAAGGCTACTTGAGCGAAATTTTGCAAAGCAGATGCAGAATTTCGCTTTTTATTTTCGCCTGAAACCCTTGCCAGATATGAGATCTGGGCGACTAAAGGCTTTTTGGTTGTTATTGATATTGTTCGCACGGGGCAAATAGCGGATGTGATGTTGCTAAGTATAATTGTGATTCAATGTTGGTTGTTAAGAACAGACCATACCGCAACGGTTTTTGAAATAGAAAATTGTTTGTAGGGTTTCCGCATGACGGAGTTGTTTAAACAGAACAAGAACAAATTCAGCTCTATCCAAACCTATTTACATTTACAAGCAATTTCTCCGTTGTTTTAATCACAGCCTTGCAGAAACAGCAACTTTTATAGTTACCAACCTAACCGGCCAAATTGTTTATGGGTAAATAGAAAGGAATATAGCGTGTAGTTGTGCCAAAGAATTGACTTAAGCTACCTGCCCGGCAGCGTATATTTTATAGAGGTAACAAGCGCTGGAGGCAAAGTAACACAGCGGATAATAAAAAAGTAATTACCTGGTTAGGTGCTTAAGCAATTATATAGTATTCAAAAGTTTGAGAAGTGATGTTTATGTTACTTATTTCAATAATTGCAATTATTGTTTTGGTGGTTTTACAGACTAAGCAATATTATGAGCATATAATAATAAATATGCATATATTGAGGGGTGTGTTGATTTGAAAATTAGTCATTAACTCATCCTTTTTTTAATCCAATATCGTTATTGGCAGCCCACTGGCTAATATCCTGTTTGCTTAGTGCTGCAGCCATCATGTCCGGAAACTTATCGGGTGTACAAGCAAACACCGGTATGCCCAGATTAGATAAAAATTGTGCATTAGTATGATCGTAAGAAGGGGCTCCGTCATCGTTTAGTGCTAGTAGCACTATTATCTGTACGCCAGAAACAACAAGGGCGGTGGCTTTTTTTAGCATTTCTTCGTTACTGCCACCTTCAAAAAGATCTGTGATTAGGACTAAAACAGTATCGGTTGGTCGTGATATGATTTGCTGGCAATAACCCAGTGCCTTCTGTATATCGGTACCTCCACCTAATTGAACACCGAATAAAAGATCGACCGGGTCATGCAATTCTTCGGTAAGGTCGGCTACCGCAGTATCAAATACAACCATTTTAGTTTGAACAGCAGGTAGAGTTGCCATTACTGAGCCGAATATGCCGGAATAGATAACCGAGGTACCCATACTACCGCTTTGATCAAGGCACAATATTACGTCTTTCATTGCCTTTCGCTTGCGTCCATATCCAATTCTTACTTCGGGTATGATAGTTTTGTATTCAGGCTGGTAATGTTTCAGATTTTTTTCAATAGTCGACTTCCAATCAATCTCACCATGCTTTGGTCGGCGGTTTTTGCTTGATCTGTTCAATGCGCCTATTACGGCCTGTTGCATGGGTGCAGAAAGCTTTAGTAGCAATTCGTCAACTACTTTTTTTACTACTTGTCGGGCAGTATCTTTTGTTTTTTCAGGTATCGCGCGGCTTAACGTCATTAATGTTGCTACCAGGTGTACATCTGCTTCAACAGACTGTAACATTTCTTTTTCCAGCAAAAGAGACGTAATGTTTAATCGCTTAATAGCATCTTGCTGCATTACGCGCACTACTGTGTTGGGAAAGAACTCGCGAATATCGCCCAGCCACCTGTTTACTTTAGGCGCCGATGATCCCAGGCCACCTTTCTTTTCTCCGTCGTACAAAGCGCTTAAGGCATCATCTATATTTACATCTATACCAGATAAAGGATAGCCAGTGCCGTCGTTTTCGTTATTGCCCAGTATTAATCGCCATTTTCTTAATGCCGCATCTTCGGTCATACTTCATTTCTTTTTATACCTAGTAATTTTCGGATAACAGGTAATATTTTTAACGCATGCTGCTCATTAAAATCCTGTTCTGTAAATTGTTTTTGGGTAACAATCCCGCCATTTCCCTTTGCTTTCTCGCCCAGTTTTCTTCTTTCTGCTGAGGTGAACTCAGAAAACGTTCGGCGAAGCACAGGTAGTAATTCCGTAAAGTCACTATCATTTATAGATATCACCCAGTTGTTTATTAAGCTCCATAAACTTTCATCGAGCAGTAAAATAGTGCCTGATGACTTTAAGAAACCTTCAAACCAAAATGCAGCATCGGCAGGGTTATTAGTAGCCGACATATAATAACTCAGTTGCTTTTCAACTGCATAATAATCCAACGCCTTTCTATCGTGTAACAGTCTGGTACAGTAGCCAGATATAAGCGGGTTACAATGATTAGATTCCTGAATCTTGTTTAATGCCTGTTGCCAAAGCCCGGATATGTAATCGTCTTTTGAGATATTGATTGCATAATCTGTTTTCATTAACAGATCCAGTATTTGTTGGGCTGCTTCAATATCGATATTAATACAGGCTAATGGTATGCCTATGCATACCCTTGCCACAATAGAATCGAACATGTCTTTTAACCGGCTCAAATCTGTATTGCGTACGTTACCGTAGCGAACCACACCTGATAAGCCGGGAACTGACCGCATTAACTCCGTAATGTCAGATGTTGTGGCAGCAAGTGTATCCAGTCTGGCTATCATAGCATTTACAGAATCTGGCAAATCGGTAGGTATGGATTGCTCCAGCAAATTTACCAATTGCGATGCCGATAATGTTTCGGTTGCCAGGTGTGAAAGATAGTTGGTCGCGGCTTCCTCCAGGGTGTTTCCCCAAATACCTTTTTCAATGATGCGGATTGAAAATTCGGGTTGCCATAACAGCTGCCATTGTTCTTTAAAATTTCCTTTGTTCCGGCTTATAACAATTGTACCCCAATCTATACCCAGTAGTTTTAACCGGTGCATAAAAGTACTTTTTGCAAGGTCATTCTCTTCACGCAGGTCG
>JBJOOW010000530.1:0-3954 GCA_046051095.1 Bacteroidota bacterium
GGTTCACCTGTGGTTTCTATAGTTAAGCGGCCACTGGTAGGGTTAGGGTATACCTTAAACACATTCGCATCCTTCGCTTCGCGTATACCGGTTACCTGACCGTATTTGGTGTTTAGCACCGGTGCAAAATCGGGGTCGGTGGCATCGTAAAATTCGGTTTTGCCACCGGTAGCGCCCGGGGTAGCAACTATAAACTGTACGTTGGCGTTGTTGTTTATATATGGCAGCATATTAGTTGGCAGGTCAAGTCGTATCCAATCACCATTTGCTTCGTTCGATCCAAATAAACAAGGGTTGCCGGCCATATCGCCAGATGCAGTATAATCTGCAGCCTCTACAATTGCGGTAGCACCAAAGTTTCCGCTTTTTACTTTCACCTCTATAGTACTGCTAACCGGGTTGTTTCCGGTCAAGGTTTTGCGGCGTAAAAACAAACTGGCTTTTGCCAGCGTAGTATCCAGCATGTTGGCTGTATTAAAGGTTAACACAGTAGCAAACTGCTCGCCGCCACTCTCACCTACATACAACGAACCCGATACATTACCTGCCGATGATACCGAACCGGTTTGGTTACTGTTATCGGCCAGTGAATAAAAATCATCCATCAATAGCTTGTGGTAAAACTTTTGGGTGTGGTAACTTATCAGGTGACGGAAACCCGCCGGCGAAAGGTGAAAACAATCTTTGGTAAGGCCGTAATCGCGCATACTTTCTTTAGGCGATGGGTAGTTAGGGTCGCCAAGTGGCAGCGGTTGTGTATACGGCGCATAGGTGCCGGTAGGCGGTACGCTCATGGGGGTGGTTTGCCCATAAACATATTGCATCAGCCCCATAGCACTTATATAATGTACATCGGTGGTTTGGTTGCAATACGTACTAACGCCTGCCGATATATAATTCTGCAGCGAGTTTAGCTGTATAAAATCAGGTTCGCCCATGCCGTGCCAGGTGCCATAAAACGGGTGGTTGGTGGGCGAGAAAAACTCTGTAATTACCTCTTTAAAATTGGTGTAGCAGTAACCGCTCCACAACACTTTTATACCGGGCTTGCAGCTTTTAATAAACCGTATCAACGAATCCAGCCGCACCAATACCTGCGCGCCCAGCGTATCGGTTTCGGCCTGTGTCATATTCACGTTCCAATCGCCCAAAAAATCGTTGCCACCTATACTCAGGTGCACTACTTCTATACTCGGGTTATTCTGCAGCTGTGTACGTATTTCAGCCTCTGCTTCGGGTTTAATAAAATCGTCTGTCTCCGACCCGTTAATTGCCAGATTAGAGTTGGTAAGGTACTTGTAATTACTAAAGCCCCACGTTTTAAAAACATTATCAATGGTGCCGTCTACACTCATAAACCAGGCCCAGCTATCGCCAACCAGCAATACTTTGGTTTCGTTGGTTTCGGTACACTGGGCATGTAGTTTGCCCAACAACATAAAAACAAATAGCAGGGGTAAAAGCATTCTCTTCATAGCGTAATAATTTATTGCATTTACTATAATGTTTAGAACCAATAAAAACATACACCTGTATAATACAGGCACAACCGTTAGCAGCAGGGTAACGCTGCTAAGTAATTAAGCTGATGGATATAAAGTTGGTAAAGCCACAACAGACGTTGTAGAGGGTTGGGGTTGTTGAGCGTTTGGTAAAATACATGAGCGATGGATTTTTTCTGTTACCATGAAATTAGCAAAAACCCATCGTAAAAAGCAAGCCCCCTGCAAATGCTTATTTGCCGGTGTTAATGTTTGGATAGCTGCCGGTTACTTTTTAGGTGCCGGCTTTTTAATTATTTGTGCCGGAGGTAACGCACGTGTAGAGTAGTCCCAGTTAACCACTTTACAGTTAGGCAATTGCTGGCGTAAAGGCTCTATACCCTCTTTGGTTATGTTGTTGTAGCTAAGGTCCAACAGTTCCAGCCCCTTCATTAACCCCAGTTGTGCTTTGCCTGCCTCGTAATTAAAATTGGGATTCATAGATAGTATAACCTCCTTAAGTGCAGTAAGGTTTGCAAACCCATCTGGTAGCGCTTTAAAGTCGTTGGCTTTCAAATCAAGCCATTGCAGTTTTTTAAGGTTGGTAAACGCAGCTGGCAGGGTAGCCAGCAGGTTATCACGCAGGTCAAGTTTTTCAAGTTGCGCCAGGCTACCAATACAATCGGGCAGGGTTTCAATCACATTATCTTTAAGCGATAGTACTTTCAGCTTCTGTAGTTTGCATAACTCGGCAGGCAGAGAGCTTATTTTGCCGTCGCGTTTTGTAAAAAAGTTATTGCTAAGGTTCAGGCTTTCCAGGTTTACCAGGTTACCAATTTCTGCAGGCACATTATTGATACCATTCAGACCAAGGTCCAGGGTTTTAAGTTTTATAAGTCTGGTAACCATCAGCGGAAAAGAAGTAAGCTTATTCAAACCAACGTTAAGTTCTTCCAGTTCGGTAAAACCGCCAATAGCATCGGGCAGACTGGTCAACTGGTTGCCCGAAAGGTTCAGGTATTTCAGTTTTTTAAGGTTACCGAAATTAGGGCCCAGGTCGGCAATCTTGTTCATCCGTGTTCCCATTTCCAGATAACCCAGATCCAGATACTCCAGATTAACCAGTGAGCCAAAAGTTAGTGGCAAACCGGTTAGGCGGTTAGCATGCAAATCGAGCTTTTTAAGGGCTGTTAGCTTGCTTATATCCAGTGGTAGGTTTTCTAAAGTACATTCGCTCAGGTTAAGCTCTGTAAGCTGTGGCAAAGCAATTAGCTGGGTAAACATTTGTGCGCCGTCTATGTTTACATTCTGCGATAAGTTTAAGTGTTGCAGATTAGTTAACTGCGCAAACGATGCCGGTACTGTTTTAATATCGTTAATTGCCAGGTTTAGCTTTTTCAGGCTTTTAACCTGACCAACTTTTTCGTTCAACGCCAACAAACCGCTGGCCGAAAAGTCAAGCTCTTCTACGTTCAGATTTTTAATGCGGTCGTATACATTATCATCATACAGGTAAGCATTGTGCTCCAGCACCAGCACCTTCAGGCTTTTAAGGTTTACAAACGAATCGGGCAGAGCCGCAAAGTTATTATCCTTAAGGTTCAGCTCTTCAAGCGCTTTTAGCTTACCAACGTTATCGGGTAGTGTTTTGTAGGTGCCACCGCTAAGGTTAACCTTGCGTAGTTTAGGTAACTGCGATAGCTGTTGAAACAGCGCAACCAAATCTAACTGGCGGCATTTGGTACAGGTAAACTCCTGCAGGTTTTTAAACTTCGAAAGGTCTTCGCGTAGGGCCGCTTTAGGAAAGCTATTGAAAGAAAGCACTGTAGTACCGTTTACATTTTGCAGCGCGTTCTCTAATATCTGGTTGGCATTGGCTTCATCAATAGTTTCGCCGCTTTTGCGTGCCTCTTCAAACTTTACAGCTATGCCTTTATTAATCGAATCTTTTTCGCGCTGGCTTAGCTTATCCCAATCATCCTGCGTAAAAATTTTAGGGTCGGTTGGGCGTGTTTGTGCATAGCCGGCTATGGTGGCCGAAAAAAGTGCTGCAACTAATAAAAAGCGCTTGTTCATTAACATGGTTTGTAACTGCAAATTATTCAATACTTACTATAAACGAAAAAGCAACCCCGTTTAGTGCGGGGTTGCCTTTAAATATGCTTAAAACTAATCCTGTTTGGTTTCAATTGGTTTCTCAGGCCTCATCTGCGGAAAGAACAACACTTCCTGTATGGTTGTGTTGTTGGTTAGCAGCATAGCCAGACGGTCTATACCTATACCAATACCCGATGTTGGTGGCATACCGTATTCAAGCGCACGTAAAAAGTCGTGGTCTATAAACATGGCTTCATCATCGCCGCGCTCCATCAGTTTTACCTGCTCTTCAAAGCGGGCGCGTTGGTCAAGCGGGTCATTCAGCTCGCTGTAGGCATTGGCTATTTCTTTACCGTTTATCATCAGTTCAAAACGT